>CAVRZY010000036.1:0-3581 GCA_963725415.1 uncultured Acidobacteriota bacterium
GATGTATTGCTCCCCAATGGCAGCGCCCCCAGGAAGGCCGCCAAGTTCGTGCCCCCGCCGGATGCCGGCCGGAAGGGCACCGCCTTGCCGTCCGCTTCAAATATATCCTTCCAGTCATCAACCAGACCCTCCACCGCCTGTTGGATGTTCTCGAAGCGCATGGAGTCGATGGCGTCCAGCAGTGCCAACCGCTCGGCACCGGTGAACCGCTTGACCCATCTTCGACAGCAGTATTTCGGAACTCTTTTCTAGACAGGCACTTACGGCGCGAGGGGTTGCCTGTGGCACTACACTCCAGGCATCCCGGCGGGAGCCGTCGGCTACGACACGAATCGCACCGACGGGCCCAGGGCCACGCCCGCTGCCGTCAGCGCCTTGCCGGCGGCACCCTGCGGGAGGCTCCGCAGTTCGCAGGTCTCCGCTGCACCGGGACTCGCCCGCAGCGTCGTGATCCGAAGCGCGTCCAGATCTCGCAGCACGTCGGCCCACTCCAACGTCCAGCCCTTGCGGACCAGGAGGTCTTGCAACTCCTTTCTCAACACCAGGGCCAGGAATGAACAGAACACGTGACCGCGAATCGTCTCGTCGCGCTGGTGGTAAATCGGACGCGTCTCTAACACCGATTTGGTCGTGCGGAAGATGTCCTCCACCATCCACAAGTCCTTGTAACGCAACGCCACATCCGAGGTCGCGCCATCCAGCCAGTTGGTTTGCAGGACCCACTTGCCATCGAACCGGGCTTCCTGTTTCACCTTCTCCCGGTCGATGGCAAAATGCTTTCCCGCGTTCTTCAGGTACTTGCGGAAGCCTCGGTTCCCGACGAGGGACTTGTCTCCTTGCTGCAGGTGGTCCTCCAACGCCGCCACGATCGCCTCGCGATCGGTACGGTCCTTCTCCGCTTGTTCCAGGTTGTAACACACCACGTACCGCCGGTCCCGGCCATCCTCACCCGTAAACCGCACATCCTTCACTTCCAGCGGCGCCGGGCTCTTGCTGTGTTCCCGCGGACCGTACACCTGCTGGTAACGCCCGCCCCACGACAACACCGTATCCCGCACCTCGGCCACGCTCCGCAGCCGCGCCCCCAGGATGTACTTCAGGCCCGCGCATCCCTCCAGAGCCGTGATCGTACCCTGGCTGATCATCCCTCGATCCGCCACCACACAGAACCGCTCGATGCCGAACCGCTTTCGAAGGCGCGCCACCACCGGCAGCAGGGTCTTTACGTCCGTCGTGTTCCCGGGCCACATCTCGCTGCACACCGGCCGGCCGTCTCCGCTCATTACCATCCCCACGATCATCTGTCGTAGGTCCGGTCGGTGATCCTTGCTGTGGCCGTGCCGGCCGAGAGTCTCGCCTCCTTGCCCCTCGAAGTAGATGCTCGTGGTATCGAAGAACACCAGCGACAGGTCGGTGAACAGATCGCGTTGACGAAGGAACAACGATTCTTCAATCAGATCCTTGGTGCATCGTGGGGCGAACCCCGGCTCGCTGGGGGCTCTCTGCTCCGCTTTCGGAAGCGGACTTCCCAGCCAAGCCATGGCTCGATATAGGTGCTGAAGCTCCAGTTCATGGACTCCTGGAAGAATGTAGTCGGCCCGCCACTTCTCGGCGGCCCGGTCACTGGTGCCGTCTGCGGGCGTCATCAACCGGTGGAGGACTGTCAGAAAGATGGCCCGTTCGACGGGAAAGCCGAACTTTCGTCCGCGTAGTAGTGCCGCCAGGATGGCCGGAATCCCCAGTTTCTCCCACAGCCGTCCGAACACCACGCCCGGACCGAGGCTGCGCGTGGCCAGCACTTCCGTCTGGCCGGCGCGATGTTCGGTCAGCACGGCGGCCCGTCGAAGGAATTTGTTGAGGGAAACGGCGAGGCCGGCCAGGGTGTCATTCACGTCCAGCAGATCGCGTCAACCGAGGGTCCCGATGACCCGCTGGCGCACCCGGCCATCGATTCGCTCGCTGGTGACGAGCTGGAGATACTCGTGGGCGCCGTTTTTCTTGACGCGGATGAACATGGCGTGGCCTCCGGGAGTTACAGCCACGACAGATCATCGCATGATCAGGCATATAGTCAAGAGAAAAAAGCAGAACAGATTCACATTGTGGCACTACACTTTTCGCCGCGAAGGCCAAAAACTGCATTCTTGACCCCGCCAGGGCCGGCCTTCCGATTGTATCTCCTGATTTCAACTCCATTGTCGCCTGCCTGCGTCACCCACAGCGAGTCCCGTCGAGTCAACCGCGACAGGCCAATGTAATCTGCCTTGAGGAACGGCTTGAACCCGCCTGCCCCACTCCAACGCAACACGTTGCCTGAAGCCGCGACGTAGACGGTCCCCTTGCCGTCGGCAGCCAGCTCACGCCCGTGAATCTGACCTTACTGGCGCTTTGATCAGCGGGCTTCCGCTCGCCGAACGGAACCTTCCTCAGTAGCTTGCCGTTGGGTGCGAACTCCACAAGGGTGCCATCTTCGGCCAGCACCCAGAGATCATCAGCTTTGTCAACGCAGAAGACTCACCTTGCAGCGTCTCCGCGACGACTGGGAAGGTGTGGTGGAGCGCGCCGTCCGGACTCAGCTTTACGATTTTCCCCAGATTGCTCACGCCTGTACTCTGGAGAACGTAGAGATTCCCCCGGCTGTCGCGGGCCAGGCCATAGGGAGCCTTGAGCCACCTCGGGGCGATCTGCCTGATGAACTGGCCGTCGGTGCGAAGACTCGATTCGCTCGTGACCAGAGTCGGTGACGTAGAATAACCCGTCTGGGCCGATGACCATGCCGACCAGGGTCAGCCAGGGCAACTCGCTCAAGCCAAAAGCCGCCTGCCCCATGCCGGTGAAGTGCCCGATGGGTTTCCCGTCGCGGTTGAAGCGGCTGATCCAACCGGTCTCGGTATCCAGCAAGGCGACGTTGCCCGACCGATCCACCGCCAGCGCTCCGGGAAACAGGGGCTTCGCTTCCCCGCCGATGCTGAGGGTGCACCGCCAGCCGGCGAAAGTACCCGTCGAGCGGCCGGCCAGCGCGTTCTCCGGAGCCGCGCCAACGTTGTCTGCCACACGGAGAACACCACGATGGAGACGACCAGCGCCGCTCGCTTCACGCTTGTTCCTCCAGGTCAAGGTTTCAGTGACCACCTGCGCCGCGCAGGGCGAGCCCTATGCAGCGCATTCCCCCGCTGGGATGCCCCTCCTGCGGGATGACAGGGACTCTTCTGAGAAGGGGCGCACGTCGTGCCGCCCGGAGGAGGAGCAGGCCGCGCGCCAGAAGGCGAGGAGGTCGGCGAGGGTCTGGTCGAGGGGGATCTGCGGGGTCCAGCCGGTGCGCTCGCGGAACCTGGTGGCATCGCCGACGAGCACGGGCACGTCGGAGGGCCGCAGGCGCGCAGGGTCCTGCTCGACCTTCACTTTCACCTGCGACATCGCGAGCAGCGTGTCCAGGATCTCGCGGATCGCCCAGGCGCGACCGGAGCACAGGTTGTACACCTCGCCGGGCTCGGCCTTGGTCACCGCCAGGTGGTAGGCGCGCACGATGTCGCGCACGTCGCTGAAATCGCGCTGGGCCTCCAGATTGCCGACGCGGCCAA
>CAVRZY010000037.1:0-11180 GCA_963725415.1 uncultured Acidobacteriota bacterium
CTAATATCCCCGGGCAGCTCACCAACAACTTCTACGCGGTGGGGGCCTACAAGTTTAACCGTCATACCTTCGATACAAAAATCAACTACAGTTCGAGCAGCAAATTGACGGTGTACGGCCGTGTTGGGCTTCTCAAGGTGGCCTCGGACAATCCACCCACTTTTGGCCGGCTCGGCGGCGCCGGGGTGCAGGCTAGCTCCGGTACCACCAACAAAGTGACCGGCAAAACATATACCAGCAGTGTCGGGGCGACCTACGTTGCCACTCCCAATTTCCTTATTGACGGTAACTTCGGTTTTGCCGTGCTCGACACAATAGGGGAACCGATCGGATTGAATGAGAAGCTCGGATCGGATTACCTGGGTATACCTGGGACCAATGGCCCCGGAGTGAATGGGGGTGGTTGGCCGAACTTCTCGATTACGAACTATACGGCTATTGGCCTGCCTTGGTCGAATTGGCCTCTTATTTATTACGACCCGTCCTTGAAGCATTCCATGAATGCGAATTGGACGCGCGGCACGCACAACGTGCGGTTCGGGTACGAGATGGCCACCCGGTATTTGAATCACTGGGAAGGCAGCGAGTCGGGGGCATTCAGCTTTGACGGAAGCGTGACAGCCATCAAGGGCGGGGCGTCGCCTAATCAGTTCAACAGCTACGGATCCTTCCTGCTTGGGTTGCCCTCCAGCGTTTCGCGTACTCACGTACCGGAGCAGATGTCGGCACACGACTCGCTTGGCGGCCTCTACGTGCGGGATCAATGGCAGGTCAGCCGCCGCTTGACTTTTTCCTACGGGTTGCGGTGGGAATACTATTCCACGCCCGCGCGGCGGACGCGCGGAATGGAACGGTACGACGTAAGGACAGATAAGATGCTCATCTGCGGAGTGGGTGCCGTGCCCAGCGATTGCGGCATGAAGGTCAGCAAGCGATTATTCGCGCCGCGCTCCGGAATCACTTACCGGGTCACCGATAGCTTTGTGGTCCGCGCTGGTTACGGAATCACTTATGACCCGTACTCCCTGGCGAGGGCGATGTTCACCAATTATCCGGTTTCGGTGTCCCTGTCGATGCCACGCGACAATTCGTACGTGCCGGTAGGCACGCTGGCCCAGGGCATACCGACGATCGTCGATACGGACCTGGGGAATGGAATCATCAGTGTGCCCACAACGTACTCCGTAGGTGCTCGGCCAGACTTCTTTAGGCGTGGCTATATTCAGTCCTGGAATTTTACTCTGCAGAAGCAGTTCAGGGAGAACTTGACCGGTGAGGTCGCGTACGTCGGGACCCGCCAGGTGCGACAGTTTGGAAGCCTCAATCTGAATGCGGGAACACTCGGTGGAGGGCAGGCAAGCCAGCCTTTCAACATAGCCTTCGGGCGCACAGCCTCGGTCTCCACCATAACACCGAGAGGCAACACTCATTATGATGCGCTCCAGGCCAGACTCCAGCGGCGGTTCAGCCAGGGACTGCAGCTTCAGGCCAATTATACCTGGAGCAAGTCTATGGGTGTCTGCTGCGACTCCGACAGCGGCGGCTCACCGGCGATCCTACTGCCGGAATACTCCAGGTTGAACTACGCAGTTTTGTCTATCGACCGGACACACACCTTCACGTTTACCAGCGTGTACGAGCTCCCGTTTGGAAAGGGCAGGAAGTTCCTGAACCACACAGGTCTGTCTTCAAAGCTGTTCGGCGGCTGGCAGGTTAATGCGCTGCTGGTGGCTTACACCGGTTTGCCGTTCAGCGTTTCGTCATCGGCCACCTCTCTGAATACGCCGGGCAGCAGCCAGCGGGCCAATCAGGTGAAGCCCAATGTACAGAAGCTGGGCGGAATAGGTGCTACGACCGCGTACTACGATCCGCTGGCGTTTGCTCCTGTCACGACAGTAAGCTTCGGCACTGCCGGATTTAATTCTCTGCGTGGTCCGGGCTATGTGAATCTGGATGCCGGAATCTTTCGAGCCTTTGCAATTCGCGAGGGCTGGCAGATACAGTTGCGGGCAGAGGCATTGAACTTCACAAACACGCCGCATTTCGGAAGCCCCGCCTCGAATGTTTCGAACCTCCAGTTGAATCCTGACGGCTCCATCCGTAGCCTCGGTGGGTTTATGACGATTACCAGTATAAGCCCGGTGGCGGCCTTTCAAGAAGGGATCGATGAGCGCCTAATCCGCTTCGGATTGCACCTACGATTCTAAAACAATTCGCATTGCACCTACGATTCTAAAAAAAGGAGAAGGCCAATGTTTCGACTCAGCTGCGCGGTGCTGCTGGCTTGCGTAGCAGCGAGTGGCCAGGAGTTGCTTTACAACGGCATCCGCCTTCCGGCAGTATGGCCGCCGCGCGATGTTGTACTCACGAACGCACCAATACCGGAGCCGCCCTACCTGGTCCATCCGCCGGCTGTGGTCCCGATTGATGTGGGCCGGCAACTGTTTGTTGACGACTTCCTCATCGAGAAGACGGATCTGCGCCGGGTGTATCATCGGGCGGAAATGTACTCGGGAAATCCAGTGTTCCACGCCATGGCTTACAGCGGCGGCTTGTTTTATGATCCCCGGGACCAACTTTTCAAATTGTGGTACGGGGGCGGGGGTGCGATGCATCTGGCGACATCCCGTGATGGCACGCGTTGGGAAGAGCCAAATCTGGACGTTAAGCCGGGAACCAATGTAGTGCAGATCCACGCGAACCATTCGAGTATCGTGTGGCTAGACCTGGATGAGAAGGATCCTGGGCGACGGTATAAGATGGGGTACACGCTGGGGCACGACAAGCCGATTGAGCTGTTTGTGTCCGCGGACGGAGTTCATTGGAGCGAGCGGGTGGCGCAGAGCGTCCCCAGCAGCGACCGCTGCACATTTTTCAAGAACCCCTTCCGCAACGTCTGGGTAGCCAATTTGCGAGACCATGATTGGGTTCCCAAGAGCGGGTCTGCGACGATCACGGAACAACCGCCGGAAGAATATAGGGATTATATAGGACGGCACCGGCGCTACTGGGAGAGCCCGACGTTTGAGGGCATGGTTAGCTATAAGTCGGGCGAACACGCGCCGAGCAACCCGCGCCTGGCCGCCCCGTTGTGGGTGATGGCGGATCGTCTGGATCCGCGGCGCGTTGATCTGAACGTCCAGCCGGAACTCTATAATTTGGACGCAGTCGCTTACGAAAGTCTGATGCTGGGGTTGTTCGCGATCTGGCCGGGACAGTTCGAGGATGCCGATAAGGCGAACTATTTGACGGTTGGCTATAGCCGCGATGGTTTTCACTGGTACCGTCCGGACCGGCGGGCTTTCATCGCGCCCACGGGGAGAAATCCGGGAGAAGATTGGAACTATGCCAATATTCAAACGGTCGGAGGAGTCTGCTTGGTAGTTGGCGACCGGGTGTATTTCTATGTCAGCGGCCGTGCTGGAGTTCCGGGAAAAAGAGCATCGGGTATCACCTCGACAGGACTCGCTACGCTGCGCCGTGACGGCTTTGCTTCGATGGATGCTGACGGAACCCCGCGGTTGTTGACCACGAGGCCCGTCCGTTTCAGGGGCAAGCGTCTATTCGTGAACATCGACAGTACAGCCGGGGAGATGCGGGTTGAAGTTCTGGACACGAACAACCGGGTTTTAAAGAATTTCTCAGCGGACGATTGCATTCCGCTCCGCATAGATAACACGCTGGCCGAGGTGCGCTGGCGTGGAGTCAAGGACTTGTCGGGTATTTCGGACCAGCCTGTAAGGTTCCGATTCCTTTTGAGGGATGCCCGGCTATTCGCATTTTGGGTGAGTCCGGACGAGCGCGGCAGCAGCAACGGATACGTGGCCGCCGGCGGTCCGGGATTTACATCTTCACGTGATACGGAAGGAACCCGATCGTACCAATTCTGCTGCAGGCCGGCCACTTGGTGAGAGGTTATCGAGAGTGCAGGTATCCGGCAGGCAGCCGATGTGAGCCGAAAGATCGACCAGGGTGGAGAAAAGGTTGGAGACAGGTGGAGGCGGCGTATGATGTTTCCTAGGATTGCGGCGCTGGCGTGTTGCCTAGCCGCATATGCCCAGCAGGGCTGGTATCCGCATGAAGGCGGGTTGCTGAAGTACCGCGTGAATATTCGCTTTGGCGAGGAGCCGGATACCATGCCCCAGGGCTGGAAGTTCGGGCGCGTGTCGGCGGCGGCCACAGACTCGGCGGGCCGCGTGTACGTTTTTCATCGCGGCCAGAAGGCGGACCCGCTTATCGTCTTCGACTCCAAGGGCCAGTACCTGCGCTCGTGGGGGAAGGGGATGTTCGGCAACCCGCACGCCGTGCGCGTGGACAAGCAGAACCACGTCTGGGTGACTGATGCCGGCGACCACCAGGTGATGGAGTTTACCAGCGATGGCCAGTTACTGCTGACGCTGGGCATCAAGGGCAAGGCCGGCACTGACGAGCGGACCTTCAACCGGCCCACGGACATCGCCTTCGCTCCCAGGGGCGACTTCTATGTCTCGGACGGCTACGGCAACTCGCGCGTGGTGAAGTTTTCGCGCGAGGGGAAGTACCTGCTGGCGTGGGGCCAGCGCGGCACGGGGCCCGGCGAGTTCCACACGCCGCATTCGGTGGCGGTGGATTCCAAGGGCACGGTCTACGTGAGCGACCGCGAGAACAACCGCATCCAGATCTTCGATCCGAACGGAAAGTTCCTGCGGGCGTGGACGCACCTGGGCGCCACACAGGGCATCTTCATCACCCCCGCCGATGAGATGTGGATCATCACGCACCGGAATAATATCGAGAACATCACTTACGACACGCTGGCGGGCCGCATCATGCGCATCGACCCGGCCACTGGGAAGATCCTGGGCGCCATGGAAAGCCCCGGGCACTGGATTGACGTGAGCGCGGCGGGCGAGATCTTCATCGGCAGCCTGACCGGCAATGTGTTCCGCTGGTACCCGGGCTGGCTTACTCAGAGTGTAGGGAGTGCGGAAGGGCTGCGGCCGGCGAATCAGCGCTGACCGGCTCGGCCGGTTAGCTCGCAGCGGCCTCCGGATTCCAGCAGCGGGACTTTCGCACTCGCGGCAATCACCGCAGCAATGGCGCTGCGCACAAAGGTGACCATCGATGAACAGGAACGGTTTCACGAGACGCGGTTTTCTTCAGGGAACGACACTAGCGGCGGCGGCAGCAAGCCCCCAGAGTGGGACGCCGCAGAGGCGGGGTTACACCCACCGCACCCAGTTCGATGCGCAACTTCTGGCAGAATCTTCCGACCCCCTGCTGGTTGCGAATCACGGGCGTCACCTCCACATATCGCCGAATGGCGACGTTCGCACGGTTTTGGCGTGGGGCGGGGACAAGCCGCGCCTGCGCTTGTATAAGAATCGCGAACTAGCCGAGGAGTACCCGCTCAGCGGATTGCCGTCAGCCCCAGTGCTGACAGCCGACCACGTTTGGTACTCGGTTGGAACAGTCGTTTATCGCGGGCACGAGCAGTTTCCCGGCATACAAGGAAAGCTGTTGGACGCCGCAACGGCCTCGAATGGCGCTACGGTTCTGGCGTTCAGCGCCGAGGACCGGCTGCGACTCGCGCTGCTGGGCACGCAGGGGACAAAATTCGTTCCGGTGGATGAAGGCGCCGGGCGCGCATCGTTGGAATTCGATTTCAGCGGCGCGCTGCACGTTGCTTACGAAAAGCGATATGGGATTGAATATCGAATATTCGAGAACGGTCTGCTGCGCCAAAGTGAACGGGTGGCAGAGGCGTACGGTTTCCATCCGGTGCTGCTCGGCCATAACGGCGATGTGATCCTGGCCTACCTCGGCGAATCCTGCCGGTTGCCGAGCATAAAGCCTGGCAGCGACGGATGGGAGCGCCTGGGCCGCGGCGGCTATGTCGCCGCACTGATCCGGCATGATGGAAGATGGCTCCGTTACCGGCTGGCCGATTCGCGACAGATCAGCAAAGCGCTGTACCCCGCCGGTGATGCAGACAGCGCACGTGCTGACATCAGAATGAATGGCTGGTCGGAAATCGGTTCATACAGCGAAGGTGTGAGCCGCCGACTCATTAACCACATGGAAGAGTTCGGCCCGCCGGCGGTCGGAGTGGGCGGCGATGGCGTCGTCCAAGTGCTCTGGTCGGACAACGAACGGCGCTGGATATATGGCGCGCGCCTGCTGGGAGATGAATTCACACCCTTGCACGAGATACGCGGCCCCCTGGAGCAGCTAACGGGACCATGTCTCATTCCAAAGAATGCAACGGGCAGCCAGGGGGTCCCGCTGGCAATGGTGACGCGCAGCCGTGTGTACCTGGATCGCATCGCAGGGCCCGCTTCCGAAGTCGCGAACGGCAGGCGGATAAATTTCATCACGCCGGACGAACTCGCCCACTGCCGCGGCCTCGAATTCCGCGTCAATCAGATGCAGCGGCTGCCGGAAAATCCTCTGCCCAGCGCGGCAATGGCGGAGTATCGCGCGACGTTGATGTCTCGCGTGCGGAATCGGGTTCCCTCAGTCGAAGATCCCAACGAAAATAATCCGGCACACCGCTTCAAGGGGTTTACGTCAGACCCTGAATACCAAGGGTTTGAATGGTTGCCGGTGACCTCTCCGGATGGCATTACCTGGGAGCGCGTACCTCACCCACGCACCATCGTGCGCGGCGAGAGCCTGCGTGTATGGATCGACCCTGACGATGTACCTGAGCGACGCTATAAAGTCAATGTGCAAGGTCGAACTTTCTGCGGGCGTACTTCCGGACAATACACCAGCCCGAACGGCATCGAATGGAACGATGAGCGCGATACGCTGGATTTCCAGGATCCATTTCGCAGCCGGCCCGACCCCAATCCCACTGGACGCATCCTGCTCGATTCCTGGTCCGGACCTGAAGACGAAGGCGAACTACACGGCGGGTCCGTTTTCCGTGAGGGCGACCGTTGGCTGCTGCATTATATGAAATGGTCTCCGGACGGCCACATCTATTGTGCTCTGGCGGCAAGCCGCGATGGCTTGAACTTCAGCCGGGTTGGAGGGGGCGCGGCGACACTACCCTTAGGTGAAGCGGGCACTTGGGACGCCGGACGTGTGGCGTTCTTTCAACCTCCTTCCCGTGATGGCAATTTGTGGAAACAGTACTACACCGGCTGCGCTTGGAAGCATGGGTTGGGAGGGGAGGGCGCCGTGACCGGCGCGATCCGATTCATCTCGCCCATGCAAACTGGCGTTGCGGAGATCCCCGTCGGACACTGGGTTCACCTGCAAACAAGACGTGAGGCTGAAGAGGGAGAAATTGCGACCGTGCCACTGCGGTTGACACGCGCGCATTCCCTTAAGGTGGATTCAGAAGGCGACACGTTGAAAGTAGCGGTCTTCGACCCCGCGAACGGGCGAGAATTGCCTGGATTCGGCTACGCTGAGTTCGACCCGCTGGCCACAACCGGCGCCGCAACCTGGCACGGCCATGGCCTCCAGACACTCGGCGCGCGGGCAGTACAGTTACGGATTCGAATCACCGGCCCGCGAGTGAAGCTCTTCGGATTGGAATTGGCGTGAGTCCGCGCGACAGATCTGAATTCAAGGTCTCGCAATGGAACCGTTCTGCGCGAGGGTTTAGATTCTTGCCTTATCATGGTGTGGCGCGCAGGATGTGAGATATCAGGATAAGGCAGATTTTGTGGGGTGGCAAGCGAATCTGGGCCGTCTGATATCTCAGCTTTTGCTGCACGTGCCCCAGTTGCATTAAACTTAACAGTGAGAGCACATGGGCACCTTCCGAGGTAATCTTACCGAACACGCATATCTTTTCATTCGCGATCGCATCCTTCGCGGAGAACTGCCGTTCGGGACTGGGCTGTCTCGGCGCGCCCTGGCAGAAGAGATTGGCATCAGCATTGTCCCGGTCGGTGACGCTTTGCAGCGGCTGGAAAGCGACGGCCTGGTGGAAAGCCGGCCTCGCGTGGGCACGCGTGTCCGCATTCCGACCGCGAACGCCATTCGTGGTCACTACATCCTGCGCGAGGCGCTGGAGTCGCAGGCGGCGCGCCTCTTCAGCGAGAAATCCAGTTCTGGCGAGCGGGAGGAGATTCGGTGCATGGCAAGCCAGTTGGATGGCCTCTACGCCTTGATGCCGCCAAACGAGGACGGAGACCTCTCCTTCGAGGTGCACAAGTTCCATATGCGATTCCACATGCGGATAGCTGAGTGCACCGGCTGCGATGAACTGTGCCAGGCGATCGAGAAGAACCAGGTGCTGGTGTTCAACTGGCTTTATGACACGGCCTTGGGCAATCAGCAGCCACCGGCAGGATGGCATTCGCAACTCGCTGAAGTGTTGATCAAGGGCGACCCAGAAGCTGCCGACGCCGGCATGCGCCGTCACACGCGCTATCGCATGGAAGAAGTCCTACAGCGAATGGAACCGTATTTCGGGTGGACCGCGGCCCGCTTGGGCGCATTTCCTAAGCGACCGCGCCGTAAGAAAGCCAGAGTGGTTGCCGCCGCTCCGTCGGTTGCGGAAGCTGGTGAATGAGTTTCGCCGTGCACGCCAGCGCCGGGCTCACTCGCGTGCGCTACAAAGTGCTGGCGATGGCGGTACTGCTGGCCGGCATCACCTACCTGGACCGCGTCTGCATTTCCATAACCGCGCCGAACATGATGCACGATCTGGGCCTGAGCCGGATCCAGATGAGTTTCGTGTTCAGCGCTTTCACGCTGGCCTATGCGATCTTTGAAATCCCGACTGGCTGGTGGGGTGACAGAGTCGGAACGCGGCGCGTATTGACTCGCATCGTGGCATGGTGGTCCAGCTTCACCGTGCTGACCGGTGCGGCGTTCAGCTATCCATCTCTGCTGAGCATCCGATTCCTGTTTGGCGCCGGGGAAGCCGGGGCGTGGCCCAACGTGGCCCGAACCTTCTCCCGCTGGTTCCCCATGCGGGAGCGGGGAACCGTTCAAGGGATCTTCTTTATGGGCGCGCACCTAGCCGGTGGACTCACGCCCCTGCTGGTCACGGCGCTGCTGGGCCACTTGGAATGGCGCATGCTCTTCGTGATCTTCGGTAGCATCGGCTTCCTGTGGGCGTTCGCATGGTATCGCTGGTTCCACGATGACCCGGCCCAGCATCCCGCCGTAGGCCCTGCAGAATGCGCCTATATTGAGAGCGGTCGCGCGGCCGCTACCGGTCACCACTTCAGCCCTGCGCAATGGAGAACGCTGCTCGCCAACCGCACGGTTCTCGCGCTCTGCCTGATGTATTTCACGCAGACCTACGGCTTCAATTTCTATGTGACCTGGCTGCCCACTTACCTCGAGAAGTTCCCGGGGATTTTCCTCCTTTACATTGGGGATACTGGCCGGTCTGCCTCTCACCCTGAGCGTGGTCGCGGACCTGCTGGGCGGTATCACTACGGATCGTCTGGCGAGGCGATTCGGGCTACGCATTGGCCGCGCGGCGGTGGGTGGAGGATCGCTGGCCGCGGCGGGGCTGTTCATGATCGGGGGCACGTTGGTGGACAACCCGGTCCCAGCCGCCGTGCTGATCTCACTCGCGGGGGCGTCCTCGAATTTCCTGCTGGGAGCGGCTTGGGGGACCTGCATCGACATTGGCGGAAACCATTCCGGGGTGTTGAGCGCCGCCATGAATACATCCGGGCAGATCGGCGGGATTCTCAGCCCTATCCTGCTGGCCTTCGTCGTCCAACATTTTGCGAGCTGGAGCTCGCCGCTTTACCTCACGGGCGTGCTTTACCTGCTGGGTGCGCTTTGCTGGGTTTGGATCGACCCCAGGCACTCTCAGCCGTTTCGGGACTTCAGGTAGGCAGTAGCTGACCGAACCCTTGAGATGACGCCCTGGAAGGGGCGAGGCAGGGGTGTTCTGCAGAGCTTCCTATTCTCGGATCCGAAACAATCTAGCGTTTCGCGCAAAGACGCCAAGCTCTCGCAAAGGGCGCAAAGAGGATTTTTGGGCGGCTCTCACGACAGGCGTGCCCCCAAGGTCCTGCAATCTCAGGGAGATGCCTGTGGATCGGGGGCTGCGGTCGTATGCCTGGGGTCTGTCGGCCTGTCGCTTCAGAAAAAAGGCAGCGAGAAATCCGGCGTTCGGACACTATTTCATCGGATAATCCCTATCACCCAAATGAGTGACTCTCGCTGGGGAGACAGGAGTTTTTACTCACTTGAGACAGAAATATCCAGCGAAATCCTGGCTTCCCCCCAAGCCCCTTCCGCAGTACACTTGAGGAAGGTGGGATGTAGCTCCGGCGAGGAGGTGGCGCCGATGGCGACGGTTCCCAGAAAGGACGCAGCTAGCTCCCCGACCAACCAGGTCGGGAACCACAACACCGACAGCAGTCACCCCGAGAAAATCGTGACCGTGCTGGCGGTGAGCCCGCTGGAGGAGGACCACGTTTTTCTGGGGCATATATTCAGCCATTCCAACTGGAGAATCCATGTCGCCCATTCCTGCTCGGAGGCTCTCCAGCTTCTGCGCGAGAAGACCATCCCCGTCGTCCTGTGCGATGCGGAAATACCCGACAGCACCTGGAAAGAGGTGTTGAGCCAACTGGGGCAGCTATCGTACCCTCCATTGCTGATCGTGACCTCCCGTCTGGCGGACGAATCCCTGTGGGCGGAAGTCTTGAATCTGGGGGGATACGATGTGCTCATGAAGCCCTTCGATCGCATGGAAGTGGTGCGCGTGATCAGCCTGGCTTGGCTCCACTGGAAGCACAGTTGGGAACGGCTACGGGGAATCGAGAACCTCACTCCGGCCATTGCGGCCAGCGGCTGATCCCCCTATTGGTCGATCTCTGCGAACGCTCGAACGGGGAATGAAGCCCCGCGCACGATCCGGGGAGGCACAGCATAGAATCGGAACCCGCTCAGGGGAAGAGCCGACAGGTTCGAGAGGTGCTCGACGATCAGAATGCCAGCACCGAGCAGCCGGGTGTGCGCGGGCCGGGCCAGGTCGGTGGTATCATCCACATTCCAAAAATCGACCCCCACCAGGGCCGCCTGGGCGCGGATTAACAGCTCGACGAACTCGCGGGCCAGGTAAGGCCCGGGCTCGAAGTAGCGCTCGCTTCCCCACCGCTGGTCCCATCCGGTTCTGATCAACACGGCCTTAGCATGCAGTTCCGCTTCGCTGGGATTAAGGCGGATCGGTCCGGGGGGTGACCCCGCTCGATCCAGCAGGA
>CAVRZY010000038.1:0-25393 GCA_963725415.1 uncultured Acidobacteriota bacterium
CCAGAATGTAGTTCCCGTCTTGGGAAACAAAGATGGCGCGATCACCCGCAAAGAGATTGGCGGCCGCGCCGAAGGTAGCCGTCCCGCCGCCATCGGAGGTGAGGCTGTAAGTGCAGTTGGCGGCTTGCTGGCTGGCGGCGCGCCCGCCCTGGTCGGCAGCGTGCCCGAGCACCGTCACGCGCCCGAACTGCCCGTTCCCGTTGGCTGCCAGCGACACCAGGGCCGATTTCAGGCCGCCGGAAAACTCCACCGAAGCTCCCGTGTAGGCGCCGTTGAGAAGCGCGTTGGTGACCGCGCTGGCCGGCGCCCGGACCGCCACAAAGATGTCGTACGCGGTGCCGGCCGTCTGTGTGCTCGCGCCCAGCAGCACATTCCGGTCCCCGCTCAGGTAGGCGCTTACCTGCTCGGTGTTCTGGATGGGGCTGGCCAGAGTGACGTTGCCCGCCCCGGCCAGCGCATACGTCCCCTGCCCGCCCGCAGCGCCTTCCACCACATAGGTGTAACTTCCCGCGCCGTTGAAGGTGATCGCCCCGCCCAAGCTGCGCGATTCGGCTACCCGGTCCCCCGGAGCGGTCACCAGAAGTTGCACGAAGTAGTACTTGCCATTCAGCGACGAATTGGTGAACGGTTCCTGCGCGGCCGCAGTTCCAAGCCAACCCGCACAGATCAACAGAACGACACGCCGCAGCATGTCTTCTATTTTTGCACCCAGGTGGCCAGTTGCGGAGCCACGTAAGCGTAGAAGACCGTCACCAGGCCGATGGCCGAGGCCAGAATGATGCTGTGCCGCAAGGTGAACCGGAATAGTTTGGCCTCCTCCTGGCGCGGCATGCCGGTGGCGGCGGCGGCCACAGCGATGCTCTGCAGGCTGATCATCTTGCCCATCACGCCCCCGCTGGAGTTGCTGGCCGCCATCAGCACCGGGTCGAAGCGCAGCCTGCCCGCTGTGATTTTCTGTAGGTTGCCAAACAGGGCGTTGGCCGAGGTGTCCGAGCCGGTGAGGAACACGCCCAGCCAACCCAGCAGCGAGCTGAAGAACGGAAACAGCACGCCGGTGGCCGCAAAGGCCAACCCCAGCGTGGCCGTGGCGCCCGAATAGTTCATCAGGTAGGCCAGCGCCAGCACCGCCACGATGGTGACTTCGGGCAGCAGCAGTTGCTTGGCTGTCTTCCAGAAGACCTGGCCGAACTGGCGTAGCGACATGCGCAGCAGCAGCGCCGAGAGCAACGCGGCGAACAGGCAGGCGGTGCCGGGAGCGGCCAGCCAGGCAAAGTCGTAGATGGCAGCGTACTTCTTAAATGGCGCCGGGACCACCGGCGGAATCTGCTTCACCTGTTCATGCAGCCCCGGCCAGCCGAACGACACGGTGGTCTTGGTCAACTGCGGTTTGAACAGGCCCCAGGCCAGCACGAAAATCACCAGCAAGGCGTATGGTCCCCAGGCCAGGAGCAACTCCCTGCCCGAGTGCCGGCGCGCCGCCGTCTGCGGGGCGTGGTTGCCTGCCAGCACAAACTTGTCCTTGGGCTTCCAGAATTGCAGCAGCACCACCAGCGAAGCCATAGCCGCCAGCGAACTCAGTATGTCGGTGAGTTCCGGGCCCAGGAAGTTCGAAACCAGGAACTGCGTGCCCGCAAAGAAAACACCGCAGACCGCCACCCCCGGCAGCACCCGGCGGAGGCTTTTGAAACCGCCCATCACCACGATCAGGTAGGCCGGCACCATCAGGGAAATCGGTGCGCAGATGCGCCCCACGCCAGCGCTCAACTGGCCCAGCGGCAATGCCGTGGCTTTGTTCAGCGCCCAGATGGGGGTCCCGATCGAGCCGAACGCCACCGGGGCGGTGTTGGCCAGCAGGCAAATCCCCGCGGCGTAGAACGGCGAGAAGCCCAGGCCCGCCAACATGGCCGCGGACACCGCCACCGGCGTCCCGAATCCCGCCGCGCCTTCGATGAACGCCCCGAACGCAAAGGCGATCAGCAGTGCCTGCAACCGCCGGTCCTCCGTCAGCCCGGCTACGGAATCCTTGACGATCTCGAACTTGCCGGTCTCCAGCGTGATGCGGTAGAGCAGGATGGCCGTGAACACCACCCAGCCGATCGGAAGCAGCCCGAACGCCGCACCCAGAAATACGGGAGCTCAGCATCGTGCCGGCGGGCATCCGGTACACAATCAGCGCCACCAGCATCGCCGTGCCAAGCCCCCGCAGCGCCGCCACCCAGGCCGGCTTCCGTTTGACCCCCAACAAGTACAGCAGCATGAAGATCGGCAGGGCTGCCACCAGCGCCGACAGCCCCAGGTTCTCAACTACGGGTCTGTAATTCTGTTCCCACATGGTCGCCTGACCTTGATATAAGAGACGCCACCTCCGTGTCAAGTTCTGGCAGCGCCCTCCGGCCTTGTGATAGACTCATCCCTTCTTACACCCCCAGCCGCCACCGCGGCAGTCGAGGTCGCGCTTGACTCTTCACCGAGTAGACTATTTCATCTTCGCTCTCTACTTCGCCTTCGTGCTGGGCATCGGCTGGCTGCTGCAAGAAACGGGTGGCCACCAGCGAGGATTTTCTCACCTCCGGCCGCTCGGTCCCGGTCTGGATCACCAGCCTGGCGTTCATCGCCGCCAACATGGGGGCGCAGGAAATGATCGGCATGTGCGCCTCGGGCGCCAAGTACGGCATCATGACCGCCCATTTCTACTGGGTCGGCGCCATCCCCGCCATGCTGTTCGTGGGCGTGTTCATGATGCCGTTCTACTACGGCAGCCGGGCGCGCTCCGTTCCCGAGTATCTGCAAGCTGCGCTTCGATGAGAAGACGCGCACCTTCAACGCGGTCACCTTCGCCGCCATGACCGTCTTCTCCTCCGGCATTTCCATGTACGCACTGGGCCTGCTGTTCGAGCTGGTTCTGGGCTGGAGCTTCACTGCTTCGGTGCTGCTTTCGGCCGCCATCGTGCTGGTCTACACCTGCCTGGGCGGGCTGACTAGCGCCATCTACAACGAGGTCCTCCAATTCTTCCTGATCGTGCTGGGCTTCTCGCCGCTGGCCATCCTGGCCGTGGCCAAGGCGGGCGGATTGCGAGGGCATGGCCAGCGAGCCTCAAGCCCGCCGATGACCCACTCCTGGAAGTACATGGTCACTTCCAGCCAGAACCCCATGGGCGTCGAGATTTTCGGCCTGGTGGCGGGCCTGGGCTTCGTGCTCTCCTTCGGTTACTGGTGCACCGATTTTCTGGTGGTGCAGCGGGCGCTGGCCGCCAATTCGATGTCCGGCGCCCGCCGCACCCCGCTCATCGCCGCCTTCCCCAAGATGTTCGTCCCGTTCATCGTCATCGTGCCCGGCATCGCCGCCATGGCCCTGATGAACATGGGCGTGGTGGGTAACGACTGCTGCCGGTGAAGGGCGCTGGCTACGACTACGACCTGGTGCTGGCCAAGCTGATGGCGCAGTTCTACCCCTCCGGTATGCTGGGCGTCGGCTTGACCGCGCTGATGGCCTCCTTCATGTCCGGCATGGCGGGCAACGTGACGGCGTTCAACACGGTGTGGACCTACGACATCTACCAGGGCCACATCCGCAAGGGCGCGCCCGACCGGCACTACCTGCTGGTGGGCCGTGTCACCACCGTCGTCGGCATCTCCCTTTCCGTCGGCGCCGCCTACCTGGTTCACCTCTACAACAACATCATGGATCTGCTGCAGCTTGTCTTCGGCTTCGTCAACGCCCCGCTGTTCGCAACATTTCTACTGGGAATGTTCTGGAAGCGCACCACCGGGCACGGGGCTTTCAGCGGCCTGCTGGCGGGTACCGGCGCCGCGGCGCTCACTCACGGGCTCACCGTGGCTGAAGGCAAGGGCGGCTGGCTGCTCGCGGCACACCATTTCCCCTCCACCATGGCCCAGAATTTCTGGATCGCCATCTTCGCCTGGACCACCTGTTTCCTGGTGACCATCCTGGTTAGCCTGATGACCCGCCCCAGGCCGGTCTCCGAGCTGCATAACCTGGTCTACGGGGTCACTGAGATGCCGCGCACCGAGGGCCTGGCCTGGTATCGGCGCCCCGCCGTGCTGGGGGTCGTGGTCATTGTGGTCTGCGTCATTCTCAATGTCTGGTTTGGGTAAGCGCCTATGAGAGACCTTCGAACACCTTGCGGCTTCTTCTTCACCGTGCTGGGCGTGATTCTCTGCGCTGTGGGCATACTCTCTCCGGGTACGCGACCCCGCTCACCCAGGCCAACGTCAACCTCTACGCCGGCCTGTCGATGTTGGTCTTCGGCGTGGTGATGCTATGGCTGTCCCGGCGGCGCACCTGAGGGAGGCGTTTGCGCGCGTCTACGGCGCCGGCCAGGCGCCGCGCGTGTTTCGCGGTCCAGGCCGCGTCAACCTGATCGGCGAGCACACCGACTACAACCTGGGCTTCGTGCTGCCCATGGCGCTCGAGCTGGCCTGTTTCGCCGCTAGCGCGCCGAGCGCGGATGGCCGTCTTCGGGTGTATTCGGAGAATCTTCATCAATCGCGGGAGTGGCTGGTCGAGGAGATTCCAGATTTGAAGCCGGCTCGCCACTGGAGCGACTACATTGCGGGCGTGGCGCGCGAGCTTCTGTGCGCCGGCCTGGCAGTCGAGCCGACGAACCTGCTCATCTGGAGCACGGTGCCGGTGGGCTCCGGCCTCAGTTCCTCAGCCGCCCTGGAGGTCTCGACCGCCCTGGCTCTGCTGGGCGACGAAAAGATGGATGGCCTGGAATTGGCTCTGCTTTGCCGCCGCGCCGAAAACCAGTTCGTGGGCATGCCCTGCGGCATCATGGACCAGTACATTTCCGTTTTCGGCCGCGAGAACTCGGCGGTCAAAATCGACTGCCGCAGCCTCCAGCACGAAGCCGTCACCCTGCCGGCGGGCATCGAGATTCTGGCGGTGAACACGATGGTGAAGCACGAACTGGGCCAGTCGGCCTACGCGCAACGGGTCCAGGAGTGCGCGGCGGCGGCCCAGGCTGCGGGCGTCGAAAGCCTCCGCGACGCCACCCTCGCCGACCTGACCGCCGCAGTCCCTCTGGTGCCCCGAAAGCGCGCCCGCCATATCGTCACGGAAAACGCGCGGGTCGAAGACTTCATCGCCGCCTGCCGGCGCGGCGATCTGCGCGCCATGGGTGAGCTATTCGTGGCCTCTCACCGCAGCCTCCAAAGCGACTATGAAGTCAGTTGCGCAAAACTCGACTTCTTGGTAGACGCCGCTCTCGCCATCCCCGGCGTCCTGGGCGCCCGCATGACGGGCGGCGGCTTCGGCGGCTGCACCGTGAACCTGCTTCGCCCCGATGCGGTCGCAGACTTCGAAGCCCGTATCACGACTGCCTACCGCGCCCGCTTCGGCCTCACCCCCCACATCTACCCCTGCCACCCCGCCCCCGGGGCTAGCGAGATCCGGTAGGGTAAGCTCTAGCTTGCCCAGCCAAGCGTCAGCTCGGCCCATCTTCCCCAAAAAATCCCCCGAGAAAATTCCCACCGCCCGCGCACTACCATAGCAAAGAGATGTCCTCCAGGGGGCGCCCCCGTGCGGCGCCCTTCCTCTTTCTTCTTCGGCTTCACCGGCGGTGTGGAGCAGGGTGTTTCAGCCGCCTGCGCAGGCCGGAGGCCTGCGCCACCTAAGATCCGCTTCTCAGCCCCTTCAGCCGCTGCATCACGTCGTTGGCGCCGCGGCCGAAGTAATCGTGCAGGGTGAGGTACTCGGCGTAGAGTTTTTCGTAGACTGCGTGGGCGGCGGGGTCAGGCATATAGGCGCGGGGTTGGAGGCCGGTCATGGCGGCTGCGGCGTCGGCGATGGTCTTGTACGCGCCGGCCGCCACTGCGCCGTGCATGGCGGCGCCGAGTCCGGAGGCTTGCAGGGAGCGCGGCAGGTGGATGGTGCGGTTGGTCACGTCGGCGAAGATCTGCATCACCAGCGGGCTTTTTTCCGGCAGGCCGCCGCAGGCCACAAGCTGCTGGATGGGTACACCTTCCTTCTCGAAAGCCCGGATCACGGTGAGGGTGCCGAAGGCCGTAGCTTCGATCAGGGCGCGGTAGATGTCTTCGGGCTGGGTCGAGAGCGTGGCGCCCACCAGCAGCCCGGTCAGGTCGGCGTTCATCAGAATCGAGCGGTTACCGTTCCACCAATCCAGGGCCAGCAGGCCGCTCTGGCCGGGCTTGATCGCCGCCGCTTTCGCGGTGACCTCCTCGGGCTGGGCCCCGAAGGTACGGAAGAACCAGGCGTAGATGTCGCCCACGGCGGCCTGGCCGGCTTCGTATCCCCAATAGCCCGGGACGATGCCGTCCTGGACCACGCCGGCGCAGCCCTCGACGAAGCGCCGCTCCTCGGCCATGAGCATGTGGCACAGCGAGGTGCCCATGATCATGGCCATGGCGCCGGGCTTCACCACGCCGCAGGCGGGCACGCCCGAGTGCGCGTCGATGTTGCCCACGGCCACCGGCGTGCCGGGCCGCAGGCCGGTCATGGCCGCCATCGGCGCGGTCAGCCCGCCAGCGCAGGAACCCAGCGGGTAGTACTCGGCGGCCAGCTTCTGCTCGACCACGTTCTCCAGGCGCGGGTCCAGGGCGCGGAAGAAGTCCTTGGAGGGGAAGCCCGCGCCCTTGATCCACATGCCCTTGTAGCCGGCGCAGCACTCGTTGCGGCGCTCCTGGCCGGTCATCTGCCAGACGATCCAGTCGGCGCCCTCCAGAATCCGCTCGGCGGCGCGATAGACCTCGGGCGCTTCGTCCACAATTTCGAGCACCTTCGAGAAGAACCACTCTGAGGAATACCCGCCGCTGTAGACGCGCATGATCTCCTCGTTGCGCTCGCGGCCCAGCCGGGTGATGCGAACAGCCTCCGGTTGCGCGGCGTGGTGCTTCCAGAGCTTGACCCAGGCGTGCGGCTGGCTGGCATATTGTCTCAGCGTACACAGCGGCACGCCGTCGGCCAGGGTCGGCAGAATGGTGCAGGAAGTGAAGTCGATGCCGATGCCCACCACCTGCTCCGGCGTCACACCCGCATCCCGCAGCACTTTCGGAATGCCCTCGCGCAGCACTACGAAGTAGTCGCACGGGTCCTGAAGCGCCCAGTCCTCGCCCAGCGGCGTGCCGTCCGGCAGATGGCGGTCCAAAACCCCGCTGGGATACGGCACCAGCGCCCAAGCCGCCTCCTCGCCGCTATCCAGGCGCACCAGCATCACGCGCCCGGACTCGGTTCCAAAATCGATTCCAATAGCGAACTGTTCCTTCCTGGTCATGATCAGAAGCCTTTCAGTGCGTCCATGTAAAAGACCGGTTTGTACCCCCGCTGGGTGACCCACTGGATGGCGCGCTCGACGCGCTCGCGGTAGTCCGGTTCGTAGGCCACGTAATCGGGGTAGAAATACTGCTCGTGGATCATCAGCTCCATCAGCTCGGACTGGTGCGGGTCGGCGGCCACCCGCTCCAGATGCGCCGCGATCCGCTCCAGTGGCACGCTGTTCACGACGATATCATGGCGGACAAACAGCAGGTCCTCCCGCGTGTCCTTCCAGTAATCGCGCCCCATCAGGTAGCGCCACTGAGCCAGCGGAAGGTAGTAGCACACCGTGGGCAACTCCTCCCGCGCTTCGAAGTAGCCGGCCAGGCCGCGCACGCCTTCCCCGCGCAAGGCTCGGGCCGCGGCCAGCGTGGTGGTTCCCCAGTGGATGGTGGTGAACCAACTCAGCAGCTCCTTGCCGGCGAAGCGTTCGATCTCGCGCGTCACCAGCCGGTAATCCTGCCAGATCTGTTCCGCCGGGGCCTCCAGATACGGCCGGTCCGGCTCGTTGGCCCGCGCGTGGAACGTCAGCCGGATCCAATCGGCGTTTTCGCGCCACTCGCCGCGATACTTGTCGGGCATCTGGGACACGTTGAAGCCCTCGGTCTGGTAGTAGATGTTGAAGTGAAACTTAGTCCCGTACTTACGGTGCATCTCACGCCAGAAAGCCAGATACGGGTTGTCGAAGATGGATTTGTAAGTATCCGCGTGCAGGGCGATGTCCTTCAAGAACCGGATATTGTCGTCGATCGAGAAGCGGTAGCGCGGGAAGGAATCACGATCCCAGAAGACGGTAATGGCGTGGGAGGGGCCGCCCTCGGCCTCCGCGACGATTCTGGTCTCCCGCCCGCGTAGCAAGACCGGCGCGCGGAACTTGCCGTCTCGCACCTCCGCAGGCGCACCGTTGATGCGAACTGCGCCCGGGACACGGCTGAAGCCTTCGATGAAGATGCGCAGTCCGTCATCGCTTGTCTGGCCGTCGTGGCGGTTGAGGATGGCGCCGTCGGGCGGATCCGTGATGCGCAGCGGTTGATCGGCTTCCCAGGGCAGGCGCTGTGAACGATGCGGTGTGCGCAGCTTGTACACCGCGCCGGTGGCCGATTCGGCGACGTAGAGCGTCCGCAAATCCAGCCCGCCAAAACCCAGGCCCACGACGCCGGAGCCCGGTACCGGATAGGTTTCGATCAGCTTGCCCTCCGGGCTGAGCACGGACACCGCGCCCTCGCCTCCCACGCACAGGTTCCCCTGCTCGTCCAGGGCCAGGGCGGCGGCGCTCAGCTTGGCAAAACGCGTTCCAGCCCCGCCGTCGGCTGCGAACCGCCAGATCGTTCCCTCTCTATCCGCGATGAAAACGTGGCGGGCGTTCGCTGCGACCGCGCGCGGGCTGCGCACCTCGGCAGTGAACACCGCCGCGCGCCCCTCCGCATCGAGCCGGTAAACCTGCGAGGCGCCCGGATCGGTGAAGTAGACCTCGCCATTCGGCGCCACCGCGATCTGATCGGGCGAATCGAGGCTCTCAGTGAGCACGCTGATCCGGCCCCAGGGCGTGATTTTCAGGATGGCCTTGCGGCCACTGTCGGCGACGGACAGGTCGCCGGCCGCGTCAAAGGCCAGGCCCGCAGGTTGGCCCCCGGTCTCAACAAACGTCTTGGAGGTGTTCTGGGCCGGGATGCGCGCGATCCGCCCGCCGCTCGTCACGAACGGAGCGCCCTGCGGATCGACCGCCAGCCCTCGCGGCGAAGGAACCCCCCGCGCCACCTCGGCGGCCTGCGGCCAGGCCAACGCCGCTACAGCCAGTCCAACCGCCAGTTTCCAGGTCCGGGGCATGCCGCAAAGCTATCAAAGTGTGCCCGTCTCGTCAATCGGATAAAATGGCCCCCAATGAACGCCATTTCGACTGTTCTGATTGCTGCTTCCATGACCTCCCTGTTTGCGCAGGAGGTGATCGTCCGACCCAAGGAGATTGACGATGTGCTCGTCAATCCGGGCATCGGTTTCATGACCTTCCAGCGGTTCAACGGCGACGAGCTGAACCAGGGGCTGCGGTGGACCGAGGGTTACCCGATCGTCTACCAGGAGTTCAAGGGCAGCCTGGAAAACAAGAACCATCCCATGACCTCGATCGCCTACTTCCGCGTGTACTGGAAGTTCATCGAGCCGGAGATGGGGAAGTACCGCTGGGAGCTGATCGACACGGCGCTGAAGACCGCCCGCGCGCGCGGCCAGACCCTGATGCTGCGCATCGCCCCCTACGGCACCACGCAGGACAACGACGTGCCGGACTGGTACCGCGCCATGCTGGGGAACGAATCGCGCAAGACTGCCGATACAGAAATGGCGGACCGATCCCGGAGGACCCGCGCTACGCGCTGCATTTTGGCAACATGGTGCGGGCGCTGGGGCGGCGCTACGACGGGCATCCGGATCTGGAGAGCGTGGACATGGCGATTGTGGGCGCCTGGGGCGAGGGCGCGGGTTCCGCCGAGCTGACCCAGAAGACCCGCGAGACGCTGGTAGACAGCTACCTCGAAGTCGTTCGAGAAAACGCCGCTGGTCATGCTGCTCACCGACGAGAAGACCAACAAGTACGGCCTCTCGAAGAAGCCCGTGGGCTGGCGGGTGGATTGCCTGGGCGACATGGGCGGCTTCTGCAACCCCAACTGGTCGCACATGCAGGACTACTATCCGCAGGGCATCATCAACTTCGGCATGCAGGAGGCCTGGAAGAAGGCGCCGGTGACCTTCGAAGTGTGCTGGGTGATGCAGCACTGGAAAAACAAGGGCTGGGATGTGGACTACATCATCGACCAGTCGCTGAAGTGGCACATCTCGTCGTTCAACGCCAAGTCGTCGGCGGTGCCCGAGGAATGGTGGCCGCAGGTCAACCGCTGGCTGAAGAAGATGGGGTACCGTTTCGTGCTGCGGAAGTTCACTTATCCGGGCGTGGTACGGCCGCAAGGGAAGCTGGCCTTCACCTCCTGGTGGGAGAACAAGGGTGTGGCGCCCTGCTACAAGCAGTTCCCTGTGGCGCTGCGGTTGAAAAACGACAAGCGGACCGAGGTGCTGATCACGGACGCGGACATACGCGCCTGGCTGCCGGGTGACAACCTCTACGACAACGCGGTGTTTGTTCCGGCGGACATGCCGGCGGGCGAGTACCAGATCGGTATCGCGCTGCTGGATCCGATTACACAGAAGCCCAAGGTGAAGCTGGCCATCGCGGGCCTGGAGCCGGACGGCTGGTACAACCTGGGGAAAGTCAGAGTGCAGGAGTAAGGAGGCAGGGTCATGCGATTTACCTGGATTCTGCTGGCCGCGCTGGCTTGCGGATTGGCGGTGCGCGACCGGCTCGCTAAGACGTCCGCGTCGGATGCGGACACGATTACCTGGGGCGCCACCGATCCGAGTTGGTCGCCGGATGGCGCGCGGCTGGCGTTCTCGTTGTTCGGCAGCGTCTGGATTGTTTCCGCGGAAGGCGGCGAAGCCCGGCAGCTAACGAGTTCGCCCGGCTATCACGCTCATCCGGCCTTCTCGCCGGACGGGAAGAGGGTCGCCTTTCTGCGGGGCGAAGCGCCGCGCGGCTCGCTTCCCAACATTCCGGGCAACCTGGTCCTGGTGGATGTGGAGACAGGCCGGGAAGAAGAGATCCGGACGCCGTATCCGGTATCGGGCACGCTGGCGTGGTCGCCAGATGGAACGCGGATCGCGTGCGCCCTGAGCGTCTCCAATGCCGGCGCGCTGCTCAACGAGATCACGGTAGCCGACCGCAGCATCCGGCAGATCCAGTTCTATGCGCACAACATGCGGGCGGGTTCGATGTGGGTGGACACGGCCTGGAATCCGAAGCGCAACGAGATCTTCTTCGCGGCGCAGCGGCTGGGCGCGCCGCAGCTCTGGTCGATTGATCCCGCCGGACCGCCGATCACCGTGCAGTTGCCGCTCACGCGCTACCGCCCGGAGGACATCGTGCTGTTGCAGCGGATCTCGGCGCTCCCGGACGGCTCGGGCCTGATTTATTCGGCAGACGTGGTCAACGGGCGGGGGAACTACGAGCTGTATCGCATTCCGCGTGAGGGTGGAACGCCCGTGCCGATCACCAACAGCGAGCGCGATGAGTTCACGCCAGCGGTATCTCCGGATGGCACACGCATCGCCGTGACTTCGAACCAGATGGGCAACATCGACCTGTTCACGATGCCGATTTCCGGCGGCGAGTTGAGGCACGTACGACTGACGAACCTGAAATTCCGGCAGCCGGCGGGCCGGCTGCGCGTGCGCGCGCTCGATGAGCTGGGCAACCCGACGCGTGTGCGGCTGTACGTCCGGGCTTCGGATGGGAGGGCGTACTGCCCGGCCGGTTCGCCCATCTACTACTACGCTTTGGATCCGGGCCGCGGCCGCGAAGGGTTCTTCGTGGCCAGCGGGGATGACACGTTTCCCGTGCCCGCGGGCAAGGTCGAGCTGGTCGCGCTGAAGGGCGTCGAGTACGACATCGCGGAGCGTTCGGTGGACGTCGCGGCGAATGATACCGCGGAAGTTACCATCCACATGCAGCGCTGGACCAACTGGAACCAGCGCGGCTGGCACACCGGCGAGAACCATTTCCACGCTAACTACAACGGCAGTTACTACCAGCGCCCGAAGCAGTCGCTGGCGTGGCTGGAAGCCGAGGACCTGAACGCGGCGACCATGATGGTGGCCAACAACGAAGGCGCGTTCATTCACGACAAGGAGTTCTTCCGCGGGAGTCCCGACCCGCTGTCCACTCCGCGCTATGTGCTGTACTGGGGCGAAGAGTACCGCAACCATTACCCACTGGGCCACCAGGCGTTCGTCAACCTCAAGAAGCTGGTGCCGCCGTTCTTCACCAGCGTGCCGGGCAGCAACTCGCCGTACGATTTCCCGCTGAACACCATGGCGGCGATGGAAGCGCGTAGCCAGGGCGGGCTGGTAACCTACGTTCACCCCGCGGCCGCGACCCGCGACGTGCTGGACACCTGGCTGGGAGCGAAGGAGATCCCGGTGGGCGCGGCGTTCGGCGCGGTGGATTCCCTGGACCTGCTGCCGTTCGGCGAGCCGGCTTACGAGTTGTGGTACCGGCTGCTGAACTGCGGCTTCAAGATCTCGGCGGGGGCGGGGACCGACGTGTTCACCAACTGGCGGGGCATCAACCAGATTCCGGGCGGAGCGCGGCAGTACGTCGAGGTGGGCTCGGCGATGAACTGGGACCGCTGGGTCGCGCGGTTCCGCGAAGGCCGCAACTTCGTGACCAACGGGCCGCTGCTGAGCTTCAGCGTCAACGGCGAGCCGCTCGGCGCGGAGATCCGCGTTCCGGAGGGCCAGCCGTATCAGGCCCGGCTTACGGCTGAAGTGAGCTCGCGGACGCCGCTGCGCTCGGTTGAGTTCATCCAGAACGGAGAGGTGATCGAGAGCCGGCAAGTCCCAGAGGGGACGCGCTCGTTCCGCTTGGAGAAAGAGGTGAAGGTGGACGCCAGTTGCTGGTTCGCGGTCCGCGCGACCGGCGTGCCCGCGCGGGGAATGGGGATGCCGAGGGCGCACTCGGGCGCGATCTACGTGAAGGTCGGCGGGCGGCCCACGCTGGTCCGGCAGGATGTCGAGCTGATGATTCGATGGCTGGACCGGCTGTGGCTGTCGCTGGAGGAGCGCAACAACTTCGGCCCGGGCGACAATCGCGAGCGCGCGCGGCAGATGATCGCGGAGGCGCGAAAACATTACGAGGGGAAATTGTCGGTTTCCAGGTGAGCATGAGAAACGTTCGAGCCGGCTTGATCGGTTCCCAGTTTGTCAGCACCATCCACTGCGAGGCGCTAAAGAGAGTGGCGGGCGCCGAAGTGTTTGCTGTAGCCTCGCCCAACCACGCCGCCCAGTTCGCGGCGCGGCACAACATTCGGCACCACTTCGCAGGCTATAAACAGATGCTGGCGATGGATGAGCTGGACATGGTGGTGCTGGGGCTGCCCAACGATCTGCACTGCCAGGCAGCGCTCGATGCGGCGGTCGCGGGGAAGCACGTGGTTTGCGAGAAGCCGATGGCCATGAACCTGGCGCAGGCGGACCAAATGATCGGGGCGTGCAAGAAAGCGAAGGTGAAGCTGATGTACGCCGAGGAGCTGTGCTTTGCGCCCAAGTATGTGCGCTTGAAGCAACTGGTGGACGAAGGAGCGCTGGGCAAGGTTTACCTGGTCAAGCAGAGCGAGAAGCACAGCGGGCCGCATGCCGCCTGGTTCTGGGACGTGCGCCGCTCCGGCGGCGGAGTGACCCTCGACATGGGCTGTCACGCCTGCGAGTTTTTCCGCTGGATGCTGGGCAAGCCGCGAGTGGAGAGCGTCTACGCGGACATGGGCACTTACATCCACCGGGACAAGACCGCGGGGGACGACAACAGCCTGCTCATCGTGAAGTTCGAAGGCGGGGCGACCGGGCTGGCCGAAGAGAGCTGGGCCAAGAAAGGCGGGATGGACGACTGCGCCGAGGTGTACGGCTCGGAAGGCGTGGCCTACGCCGACCTGCTCCAGGGCAACTCGATTCTGACTTACAGCGAACGCGGCTACGGGCTACGCGGTGGAAAAAGCTTCGACGACGGCGGGCTGGTCGTTCACCATCTTCGAGGAAATCTGGAACTACGGCTTCCCGCAGGAGTTTGAGCATTTCGTCGATTGCGTTCGGAATGACAAGCCGCCGCTGGAGACCGGCGAGGACGGCCGGGCGGTGCTGGAGATGATCTTCGCGGCCTACGAATCGGCGCGGGAAGGCCGGCGGGTCGCGCTGCCTTTCGCCACCGAGGCACGGGCGCCGATTGAGTTGTGGAGGCAAGGATGAGGACCGGCGCCAATTCGTCACGCAAGGCCGCGACACAGGCCAATCCCGGCGATGGGAGAGTGCGTTGCCTCAGCGCGCTGCTCCTGTTCGCGCTGGCGGCCGGCCCTCTGTGCGCGCAAGAGCGGAAAGTGATCGACGCCATGGCGCCCATGCGTGATGGCGTCCGCCTGGCGATCAAGGTGCTCTTACCCGAAGGAGAAGGGCCGTGGCCGGCCATCCTCACGCGCACGCCGTATGGCATGGAGCGGAACCTCCAGAGACCGGCCCCGTGGCCCAGGCGCGGCTATGCCAGAGTGCTTCAGGACTGCCGGGGCCGCTTCAAGAGCGAGGGCAAGTTCCGTCCTTTCGAAGACGACCTCGAGGACGGCTACGACACCATCGAATGGATCGCGGCACAGAAGTGGTCGAATGGCCAGGTCGGGATGCTGGGCGGTTCAGCGCCCGGTGCGATTGCCAACCAGGCGGTGATGAGCGGCGCGCCGCACCTGGTCTGTGCCTTCGTCAACGTGGCCCACGCGGACCCTTACCATATCGCCTCTTTCCCCGGGGGAGTGTTCCTGTCGATGCTGAACGAAAACTGGCTGCGAAACCAGGGTGTGCCTATGCCCGAGATGCCGCGGCCGATCTTCCGGGTCTACGACGAGTCCTACGCCCGGCACGAGATGCGGAGCTACTACTCGAAGATCACCATTCCGATGTACAACACCGGGGGCTGGTATGACATCTTCAGCCAGGGCACGATTGACAACTTCGTAGGGTTGCAGACGCAGGGGGCGGGGCGGGCCAGGGGAAGCCAGAAGCTGCTAATGCGGCCGCAGGCCCACGGGGCGAACCTGGACGGGGACCTGAAATACCCCAACGCCGAAGCTATCGACCCGCAGGCGCAGGCCCGCTGGTTCGACTATTGGCTGAAGGGAATCGACAACGGCATCATGAAAGAGCCGCCGATCCGGTACTACTTGATGGGCGACCCGTTCGACCAGGCGGCTCCGGGAAACCAGTGGCGGACGGCGGATTCCTGGCCGCCGCAGGCGCACAGCACGGCCTACTATCTGCACGCGCGGAACCTGCTGTCGCTGGAAGCGCCGCGAGCGGAGGGGGGAAGCGATTCCTACGTTTACGACCCGCGGAATCCGGTGCCTACGCAGGGCGGCAACAACCTGGGCCGCCCTCACGGTCCCCTGGATCAGCGATCAGTGAGCAGGCGGCCCGACGTGCTGCGGTACGAGACCCAGCCGCTCGCCAGACCCATCGAGATTGTGGGGCGCGTTTATGCCGACCTCTGGGTGAGCACCGACGCCGAAGACACCGACTTCATGGTCAAGTTCATCGACGTCTACCCCAGCGGCTATGAGGCGCTGATGCTGGACGAACCCTTCCGTCTCCGCTACCACCAGGGCTTCGACAAGATGACGCGGGTGGAAAAGGGGAAGGTCTACCGCATCAAGGTTGACCTATGGTCTACCGCGCTGGTATTCAACAAGGGCCACAAAGTAGCAGTACATGTAAGTAGCAGTAACTGGCCGCGCTTCGAGCGGCACTCGAACACCTGGGAACCGGTGAAAACGTACGATGCATCGGTGAAGGCCAGGAACACCGTCTATCGCGACGCGCAGCACCCGTCCAGGATACTTCTGCCGGTCACCCGGATCTACGGCCAGTCACCTTAGGATCCGTCCTGAAACAACGTTGCCGGCGGGTTCAATCGCCTGCTTGCGAACGACCCATGCTGAGGCCGGCAAGCCCGTGACATCGAAATGCAGAATTCTGCGCCGGCCGTGCGTGATGACGAAGAGCCAGGACTCACGGTGACAGGTATTTCTTCAGGAACATCACCGTGCGCTTCCACGCCAGATCGGCCGCCTGCTTGTGGTAGCGTGCCGCGCTGGTGTTGTTGTTGAAAGCGTGGTTTGCGCCTTCATACATATGGATTTCGTAAGTCTTGCTGTTAGCTTTGAGCGCAGCCTCGTAGGCCGGGATGCCGGCGTTGATGCGCTCGTCAAGCGAGCCGTAATGAAGAAGCAGCGGGGCGGAGATCTTCGGCACATCTTCAGGCGGGAGTTGGCGTCCATAATAGGAAACACCCGCAGCGAGTGAGGTCCCGGCGGCGGCGAGCCGGTTCACCATTCCTCCACCCCAACAGAAGCCAACCACGCCGACCTTGCCGGTAGACCCCGCATGCGCGGCGAGGAACGGCACAGCGGCGGCCAGGCGGGTGACGGTTTCCTCCGGGTCCAGAGTGCCAATCATCTGCGCAGCCTTGCTCTCGTCAGGGGGCGTGCCTCCGAGCGGTGACAACATGTCGGGGGCAAACGCCAGGAAACCTTCGATTGCCATGCGCCGGGCGACGTCCTCGATGTGAGGGTTGAGGCCACGATTCTCGTGGATTACGATCACCCCAGGGCGCTTCCCGTCCCCTTTGGGACGCGCCAGGTAACCGGAGATCCTGGTGGCTCCGGCAGCATATTCGGCGCGCGAGATAACCAAGCGGTTGTCGTTGTCGGGAATGATCTGCGCCTCGGCAGGGTTGTTCTGAAGCAGCGGCAGCAAGACCAGCGCCGCTCCCGAGCCGCCGGCGAATTGCGTCAGGCGCTCCATGAAATCGCGCCGCTCCATGCCCCCATGAACATACTGGTTGTAGCGATCGATGACCTTTTGACCCACGGTCATGCGCCCTCCTTCCGATCCGTTTATCGAACAGGTAGTATATCATTACGAGCAGCAGATCGAACCGAGCAGGCAGGGCCAGACGGCACAGTCTCTTGCCCTGGAAGGAAGTGCCCGGGAGAATGAGCAGTGAGAAAAGCGTCCCGCGACTTTCAGATTTTCGCCAAGCCCGCCGGCGCCCTCTGTAACCTCGACTGTCACTATTGCTACTACCTGGATAAGCAGCGACTCTATCCGAAGTCCGAGTCCCGCATGGCAGACGACCTGTTGGAGGCCTACATCGTCCAACACATCGAAGCGTCCCCGGGGTCAACGATTACCTTTTCCTGGCATGGGGGAGAACCGACCGTTGTTGGCCTGGAGTACTTCCGGAAGATCGTCGCGTTGCAGCGCAAACACCAGTCCTCCGGCCGGCGCATCCTCAATGGCATACAAACCAACGGAGTTCTACTGGATGAGGAATGGTGCCGCTTTTTCAAGGCGGAAGGCTTTGGCGTGGGTTTGAGTATTGACGGCCCGGCGGAAATGCACGACCGATACCGCGTGACGCGAGGCCAGGAGCCAACCCACAAGCAAACCATTCGCGCTTTCGAACTTCTGCGCCGGCACGAAGTGCCGTGCGACATTCTCTGCGCGGTACACGATCAGAATGTCCAACACCCGATCCGGCTTTACCGGTTTTTCAAGGAGCTCGGCGCCCAGTACCTGGGGTTCCTCCCCGTCGTGGAGCGGATGCCCGGCGCCGAGAGCGAGGTACGCCCTTACACCGTGCCTTCGGAGGCCTTCGGCACGTTTCTTTGCAGCATCTTCGAGGAGTGGGCAGCGGCAGACACAGAACGGATCATGGTGCAGATATTCGAGGAAGCATCCAGGCCGGTGCGCGGAATGGAGCACTCCTTGTGCGTCTTTCGCGAGACCTGCGGTGATATCCCCGTGATCGAACACAATGGCGACTTCTTCTCCTGTGATCACTTCGTCGATCCGGAACATCGCCTTGGAAATGTCCGCGAGACTCCGCTGGTGGAGCTGCTGGAGAGTCCGGCGCAGATAGCTTTCGGGCTGGCCAAGCGCGATGCGCTGCCGCGCTACTGCCGCGAGTGCGAGGTGCGCTCCATGTGCAATGGCGGATGCCCCAAAGACCGGTTCGTCCGCACGCCAGACGGTGAAACGAGTCTGAACTACCTCTGTACAGGTTTCAAGACCTTCTTCACCTACAGTCGGCCACATCTGATGAGGCTGGAATCGCAACGCAGGGCCCAGTTGCTGGCCGAGCGATTGATGCCACCGGCGCAGACTACCTCTGTGAAAGCTGCTCCCCAAGTGGGGCGCAACGAACCCTGCCCCTGCGGCAGCGGACGGAAGTACAAGAAATGCTGCCTGGGCAAGTGAAGCTACGCGCCAACACTTGTGGCAGAAAATTTCTTGACGCGGCGGTTTGGGCCAATGTTTACGGGCACTCGGCTGAAGTCTGGAGTTGGCTCCAACTTCTGATGTGGCGCGGCCTCTCAGGCTACCGCGTCGAGACTCGTCTCGACGCATGGGACACCACAAGGATGATTGGTGCCTGTTTGGTACCGGCTATGCCGGGCTAGGGATAGAAGAGGTACAGCTTGGATTTGCGTTCGGCCTGGCCCAGGTAGATGGTGTCGTCGGGACCGATGGCCAAAGCGTCGATGAGGTAGGCCTGCCAGGAGTAGTAGGGGCGGCGGTTGACGTCGATCATGCCGAGCAGGTCGTAGACGCCGCGGACGGGGTCATACGAGAACAGGCGAGCCATTTCGTCGTCGTCGCCGCCCACGCCGTAGAGCCTGCCGTTGCGGCTGAAGACCAGACCGCGGATGCGGTACTGGTTGAGCGGCTTGCCGAGGTTGGCGAGCTCCAGGCGCCGGGGGTCGAGGCGGAACAGGTAGCCGTCGGAAGTGCCGCCGTAAAGCATGCCGGCCCGGTCCACGGCCCAGGCGTCCACGCGGTTGTAGGGTTCGCGGCCGGGCACGCTGGGGGCCGAGAGCGTGAGTTTTTCCAGACGCTGGTTGGCGCCATCGAAGCGAAACAGCGCGCCGTTTTCTCCGGAGGTGAAGGCGTTGCCGGAAGCATCCAGCGCGATGGCGCGGGCGATGTTCTTCTCGTCTTCGAATTTCTCGCCGGGGATCTTGCGATCGGCCACTCTCCCGTGCACGGTGAACTTTCCGCCGGGAATCGAGTAGCTGAAGAACTGGCCGTTGGGGGTGGTGAGGCCGTAGATGACGTCGCCGGCGCGATCGATGGCCAGGGCGTAGAGGCCCTCGCCGGGGGCCGGGATGCCCAGGTCGGTGACCTGGCAGGGCACATCCACGCGGATAGGTTTGGCTTCGTCCCGGCCGGGCGTGTACTTGAGAAGGTGACCGCCGGGGTCGCCGGCGCCGATGTAGACATCGCCCGTCTTGGAAACCACCAGCGAGCGATGGACGGTGGTGACGCCTTTCAAGAAGCCCAGGGGCTGCACGTAGCCGTGGACGGGATAAAGGACGAAGAGGTGGCTGCGCTTGCCGCTGGTGGCGCCGTAGAGGGCGCCGCTGGGGGCGACGGTGAGGGCGCGCACGGCGCATTCGTCCGAGGGAATGACATCTACGGGCGGGTAGCCGAGGTCGCGGAGGTCGATGCGGACCTGGCTGACGACGGAGTGATCGTGGGTAATGGAACGCTGAGCAGTAAGTGAAGTACAGACGACGAGTATAACGAGAGCGGACTTAGTAAGTTGAGTTAGCATGGCAGTTACTTGGGCCTATAAATGAGAAGGGCCAGGCGGTAGTAGGCATCGCCGATCCTGCCGGCAGCTTCAACCGGTTTGTTTTGCTCCGGGCGGACCTCGATGGCTCCGACCATATAGATGGTGCCGTCGGAAGCGGTATCGGCGGCATTAGTGCCGAGCACGCGCCGTCCATCTTCGAGGAGCATTTCCCCGAGGTCTTCGGTCTTGCCGGTATTCAAGTCGCAGGTGATCAGGTGCGCGGTGGCCAGACCAGCGCTGCCGGCGTAATCGAACTCGCGGCCGGCGGCCCCGTAGTAGAGCTTGCGATCGCGGCCCAGGGTGAGGGTAAGAGTGGCGAAGGGGACGTCTCTTCGTTCTTCGAATTCAGCAATGGCGAGATGTCCCAGGCGGCGGATGTCGCCGGTGCGGGGGTTGTAGGAGAACAGGATGGTGGCGCTCTCTTCGACGCCGTAGAACTGGCGGGTCTTGGGGTCCCAGACCACGGTGCGCCAGGCGGTCTCGGACTTGTGGTAGTCGCGGCCGAGGGAGATGCCTTTGGGCCGGATGGGGAGGCGCGGGGGCAGCTCGGTGATGGCATCGGTGCGCGGGTCGTACTTGAAGATCTGGCCCTCGCCGAAGCTGCCGTAGACGTTGCCTTGGTCGTCGATGCCCAGGGTGCGGCAGACGGATTCCCAGTTGTTGATGCGGCCCTTGTTGGCGGCGCGGCGGGTCTTGACGTCGTAGTAGACGAACTCGCCGCGGGGATGGGTGAGGCCGTAGATGCGGTTGAACAGCGGGTCGTAGGCGCCGGTATTGACGCCCTGGTTGGGCACGCCGAGGCCGAAGTCTTCGACGCGGTCAGTCTTGGGATCGAAGGCCATCCAGTGAGCGCCGGGGTAACCTTCCTTGGTGGCGAAGCGGGCGTAGTTGAACCAGATGCCGCCGTGAGTGCCGAAGTAGATGCGGCCGTCTTTGCCCTCTCCGAACTTGGCGTGGATCTTGGACTGCGGGCCGCGCCCCAGGTGGGATTCACCGCATAGTTCGGTCAGGTTACCCACATCGTGGACGCGGTCGGTTTTTGCATCGTAGTAGACCAGGTGACCGTCGCTGCCGTGATAGGCGAGGCCGGCGTAGACCTTGCCGTCGCTGGCAGCGAGCAGAGCGGCCCAGTGGCCGTCCATTTGATGGAGGCCGGGGAAGACGCGGTGGTCGAGCCGCACTGAGCGCGGCTGCGCCGCGAAAGCAAAAGGCAAAAGGCAAAAGGCAAAAATCAAAAGGAGAAACCTACTGCGAGAGGTGAAGGATTGCGACATTGTATACCTCCAGAGAGGGCGCAGAGAAGCGCACGCGCTCGCCCTCGGTAGTGAACGTCACGCGGTCTGTTTTGGGCCGGTCGGGTGAGAGCAGCTCGATAGCAGTCACCTGTTTGCCCTTCGGTACGGCCACGGTGACTGAGAGCGGACCTACCCGCGCGTTCAGATCATAGTTGACGAGATGAATGAGGCGCTCGGCGCCGTCGGTTTTGTCAGTAAGTTCCATGACGGTGGCGAGCGGCGCTCCGGTGAACTCGACGGAGAAAGGGGCTCGAACGACATAGCGGATGGCGTCAAGGAGCTGCTGGGAATTCTTCGGCAGGCGCCAGAACTCACGGCCAAATCCGGTGGCGCCCAGGGTGGCAAGTCCCGGGATGGGCTGGGCGGGAGTGACTTCGGGAAGATAGGCGACGCGGCCCTGCCCGAACGATCCGCGCCGTTCCGGGGGCAGCTTGCGATCAGCCGAGAGGTGAATGTCGAGCACGTCGGCTAGGCCGTAGTCGTTTCGGAGCCGCCGCCAGTCGTTGTAGAGCGAGGTGCGCCCGGTGGCTAGCAGGCCCCCGCCGCGGCGCACGTACTCGCGGATCTGCTCCAGGGCGCGGTCGGACAGGGATTCCTGGTTGGCGAGAATCACGGCGCGGTACTTCGAGAGGGCGGCGAGGGACTGGTCGAAGATGATGTCGAAGGGGACCTTGTACTGGATGAGCAACTGCTCCATCAGCGTGCTCTCCAGATGCGGGCCGAGGCTGTTGAAGGCCATGGAGGGGAAGGAGCGGAGGATGGCCACGTCGGCCACCACCCGGGTGGCGGCGTAGTGGCGGTTGTTGTCGAGGTAGAAGCGGATGTAGCGCTCGATGTCCTGCGGCATGTCGTAGGCCATGAGCGGCGAACCGATGTCGCCGAGGCAGTTGCGGTTGAAGGCCATGGATTCGGCCATCAGGAGGCGGTAGCCGCGGCGGAGCGGGTCGGCGCGCTGGGGGCCGGTGTAGATGAAGAGGGTCTGATCGAGGCTGCGGGCCAGCTTGAAGGAACGGATCTTGGAAACCAGGATGCCGTTCTTATCGAGTTGCGCCTCGTTGGGCTCCTCGCTCCAGAAGACCGAGCCGTGCGCCACCAGGCGCGCGTGATCGATGCCGTGCAAGAAGGCACGGTTGCTGCCGTAAATGCCGTGGGGATTCAGCTCGACCAGCACGTTGGGGTTCAACTGGCGGATGTAAGCGGCGAGCTTGCCGTAGTATTCGGCCAGGTCCTGGCAGCGGAAGTCGATCCACTCCTGGATGAGCGGGTCGGTGATGGGGGACATGGCGGCGGGGCGAGCGAGGCTGTGCCAGGTGGGCACGGTGACGGCGCTGAGATCGGAGAAGCCGAAGCGGTTCTTGCGTTCTTCGGGCGAGTATTTCCGGGTGAGGAAGGCGCGGAAGCGACGGCTGATTTCGGGGGTGTTGCCGGTCCAGGGCGGGGCGGTGAGGGTGGTGTTGTCGAAGTGGATGAAGTCGGTTTTGACTTCCTCGATGGCCACGCGGATGACCTTCTTCATGTGCTCGACGTAGCCGGGGTGGTTGAAGTCGGGGCGGTAGCGGTAGGTCTGCTCGCCGTAGCGGACCGGGTCGCCGTGCTCGTCGGAGCGGACCCATTGGCGGGCCTGGGGGATGTCGCGGAGAAGCGTTTCGGCGAAGATGGTCCCGCCGATGTAGGTCCCCAGCTTGAGGCCGTGCTTGTGGCAGAGAGCGCTGAGTTGCTTGGTCAGCTCGACGTCATCCTTTTCGGAATCGAGGCCAGTCTTGTAGAAGTGGGTGAGGATCATGCTGACGCCCGCCTCTTTGAGCTTGAGGACGGTTTCCTCGGTGTGCTCGCGGCGGTAGCGCTCGACGATGTCCACGGGAATCTCGCCGCCGTGGCGGAGGCGGAACACGAGCGGTTCCCAGTTGCCGACGAAGACCACGCCCTGATCCCACCAGGCCGGTTCCTGGAAGTTCCTGGGGACGGGGGTGGCCCAGGTGGCGTTTCCAATCTGCGCCGCCAGGGGGCCGGCGAGCAGGAGGATAGAAAGCGACAGGCGCTTCAGCATTAGGATCAAATCATAGCATTGAGGCGAGCCGGGGGCCGGCCGGGGGTATGGCGCCGCCCTACCAACTCAGCTTGCCGCCGACGTTGATCCGCCGCTGACGGTTTACTCCTTCGATGTCACGACCGGTCTCCAGGTATTGCCCTTTAATTCGGCCCCAATGCAATACACGCGGCCCGCCTCCAGCAGGAGAGTATAATGGACCCCGATTTTTGGACCACGCAATAAGTTAAGATTCTGGCGGAGTCGTTAACGCGAGAGAAGGAGGAGCGATGACGACGACGCGAAAGCAATACAGTCCGAAGTTCAAGGCGAAGGTGGCGTTGGAGGCGATCCGCGGCGAGCGGACGCTAAATCAGCTGGCGTCGCAGTTTCATGTCCACCCGGTGCAGATCGCGCACTGGCGGAAGGCGGCGATCGGGCAATTGGAAGAGTTGTTCATCGACGGCCGCAAGCGCAAGCAACCCGACGGGGAAGTGGAGAAAGAGGCGCTGTATGAGGAGATCGGCCGGCTGAAGATGGAACTGGACTGGCTGAAAAAAAAAGTTGGTCTGCTCGAGTGAGGAGCGGCGCCTGTTGGTGGAGGCGGAGCATGCGGAGATCAGCGTTCGCCGGCAGTGCGAGTTGCTGGATGTGAACCGGTCGAGCCTATACTACGAGCCGGCGGGCGAGAGCGAGGAGAATCTGCTGCTGATGCGGTTGATCGACGAGCAGTACACGCGGGCGCCGTTCTATGGGAGCCGGCGAATGGCGGTGTGCTTGCGGTCACAAGGCCACGAGGTGAACCGCAAACGGGTGGGGCGACTGATGGGGTTGATGGGAATCGAGGCGGTCTATCCGAAGCCAAAGTTGAGCCAGCCGGGCGAGGGACACAAGATCTACCCGTACCTGTTGGAGGGGGTCGAAGTGGAGCGCGTCAACCAGGTTTGGAGCACGGACATCACCTACATCCGCATGGCGCAGGGCTTCGCGTACCTGGTGGCGGTGATGGACTGGTTCAGCCGGTTTGTGCTGAGTTGGGCGCTGTCGGTGACCATGGAGTTGGCTTTCTGCGTGGAAGCCCTGAAGGGGGCGCTGCGCTGGGGCCGACCGGAAATCTTCAACAGCGACCAGGGCGCGCAGTTCACCAGTGAGCAGTTCACGGGAGTACTGGAAGGGCGCGGGATCGCCGTCAGCATGGATGGGCGCGGGCGCTGTCTGGACAACATCTTTATCGAGCGACTGTGGCGCTCGCTGAAGTACGAGGAGGTGTACTTGCACGATTACACGCTGGTGCCGGAGGCCCGAGCTGGGATCGGTCGCTACTTCCGGTTCTACAATTACGAGCGCCCCCATCAGAGCCTGGACTACCGGACACCGGCCATAATCTACCGGGCGCAAGGCGCAGGACGATGAAGGAGTGGGTGGACTTCCGTACTGTCAAGCAGGCGGTCAGCCTGGAGGCGGTGCTGCGCCAGTACCAAGTGAAAGGCCTGCGCCGGCGCGGGAGCCAACTGGAAGGCTGCTGTCCGATTCACGGAGGGAAGCGCGAGGATTCCTTCCGGGCCAGCCTCAGCAAGAATGTCTTTCAGTGCTTCGCCTGTCAGGCTCGCGGCAACATTTTGGATTTCGTTGCCGCGATGGAGCGATGTTCGATTCGCCAGGCGGCGCTCCGACTGCAACAGTGGTCTGGATTGCTACAGCCAGGCCCCGCACGGATGACAGCGCCGGCGCCGGGGAAGGCGAGGAAACGGGAACTGGTTCGGGAAAAAGAAGAGCCTAACCACCCCTGCGCTTCGCTCTGACGGGCGTGGACTACTCCCATCCGTACCTGCTGCAGCGTGGAATCGAGCCGGCCACCGCCGTCGGATTTGGTGTGGGCTTCTGCAGCAGAGAACGTTTGCTAGAGGACGCATTGTGATTCCGATCCACAACGGACGAGGCAGATAGTGGGTTACGCCGGCCGAGCGTTGGATAGCGGCCGCCCAAATACAAGCTCCCGACCGGCTTTCGGAAAGGGCTGGAGCTGTTCAATCTTCATCGCGCCGCTGCGACTGGCAGCAAAACGGTCGAGTGGTGAGGGTTACTTTGGTTGCCTGCGCGTCCATCAATCGGGTTTCCATCCGTGGTGGCGCTGATGGGATGCTCGCTGTCGGCGGAACAAAGAGCCTCTGCGGGGCCGATTCGAGCGGGTGATTCTGATGCTCGACGGGACGCGGCCGGCCGCGCCGGAGTCGACGTTCGCGCCGGCTCCCTAAGAAATGTTCTGTGGCTGTGGTGAGGTGCCGGACAGCGCTCAGCCAATCAGTTACCGGTCACAGCCATCGAGCGACTGCTGCAAACTGCTCTCCAGCCGATACAAAAGCAGTCAGATCGTTGAAACACAATGACGGGATTCTGTGAGGATTGCTGAAACCCTGGGCTCGTTTTTAGCGGCCAAGCCAGAAAACCACAACCGCTAAAGCTTAAGTTATTGCGGGCGAAAAATGGTCTTGACTTTGGGGTCC
>CAVRZY010000039.1:0-9978 GCA_963725415.1 uncultured Acidobacteriota bacterium
CATCGCTCGCTTGCTCAACGCCCTCCAGGCGCGCGGTGGTTCGAGTAAAATCGCTCTTCTGGGCATGATTAGCCTTATCTTGCATCCTTGGCGAACTGCTCTGCTGGAGGCAACGCTGCTGGCGGCGTCTTCCGGCCTGATCCTCGCCCAGAACTACCCTCCCGGCGCAGTAGACCTGCGCGTGATCGACCGTTACATCCGCGCGGAGATGAAACTGAACCAGGTTCCTGGCCTTGCCCTTGTGATCGTGCGGGGTAATGATATTTCCACAAAGGCCTACGGCGTAAAGAGCCTCAGAAGCGGCGAGCCGATGACGGCAGACACTCCGGTTGAACTGGCTTCCGTGAGCAAGCCCTTCACTGCCCTGGCCGTCCTCCAGCTTGTAAAGGCCGGCAAACTCAATGTCGAGCTGCCGGTCGTGCGATATCTGCCGGAACTCAGCACCGGGGGCGGTTCCGCCATGGAAAAGATCACGGTGCGACATCTGTTGCGGCACACCAGCGGATTTGCCCGGCGTAACAACTTCCTGGTGCCGTGCTGCGGGCAGCCAGGCGAATTCGATCTGGGTCTGGCCGTACGAAAGCTGCGCGCCGCCAGCTTCCGCCATGCGCCCGGCGCCCGCTTTGCCTATGCGAACAGCAACTACGTTCTGCTGGCGGCGCTGGTCGAGCGCCTCTCCGGCCTGCCTTTCCCCGCATACATGCGAACCCATGTCTTCCTGCCTCTTGGGATGCCCCGGACTACGCTCGACCGCACCGAGGCGCTGGGCTGGGGCCTTGCCGAGCCGCACGAGCGGCAATGGGGGCGCGTGCGTCCCAGCCCTTCCCGGTTCTTCGGCTGGTACGGAGCCTCGCTGGTCAAGTCCACCGCCAGTGATATGGGGCGTTTCCTTGCCGCCGTGCTAAGCCGCGACGCGGAAATTTTGCCAGCCGGAATGCGGCTCGATCCTCCTTACGATTGGGGGTGGTTCATCACGCCCAGGGCTGAGTGGCTGGACGGTTCACTGGTCCTTGAGCACACGGGAGACGTCTGGGGTGGCAACACGGCGGCCCTGATTGCGCCGGAACGAAAACTGGGCGTGGCGGTTCTGCTCAATGCGGGAGTGGATCGGGCCGGAGAGATTGCCCGGGGATTGCTGGCGCGTACCGCTGGCCGGCAAGGCTCCGATCCGGGGGTCAGTCCCCGGATCAACGATCCAGATTTCTGGGCAATCTGCTTCACTGCGGCGTCCGCTTTCATGCTGGCGGGTGTGGTGGTCTATGTGGCCCGGGTGCGGGCTGAGTTCCGCCACGGGGAGCGGAGATTCGCCGGGATGAAAGACTGGCGGGTGCGGGCTCGGGTTATCCTCCTGCTCGGCATGGCGGGCTGTTCGCTGATCGTGGCGCTGGGCGGCGAAGGGCCGCCACCTGCGAGCCTTCCGAGCACCCTCAGAGTGGCGCTGCCGCTTCTTGCCGCCTCTTTCGCGGGCATTCTGACGGCGGTAGCCCTCTCCAGTCTGACCGCCAAGAGCTGACTGGAAGCTATTTGGGCCAGAGCAACTGAAGACCGGCCAGATAGCTCACCCCTAGCAGCCCGTGGATAAAGTCTGGCAGACCGGTGGGCGGAGGGAATTTCGGGCACTAGCAGTGCAGAGGTCGCAGATTTAGAAACCAACCGGCCTTGTTGTGAATCCTTATAACTGAGAACAAATCTCAGAGCGGAGATGGGGAGAGTATGAAAGCCGTATGGTCTTGGATTGGGGAGCGGTGGTGCAGGTGGACGCACCCGGAGCCAATGTGGCCGGTCAAGGGCCATTATTACTGCCCGAGGTGCCTGCGCGTCTATCCGGTCACCTGGGAAAACGGAGATAATGCCGTGGGCTTGGCCCCGAAGACCCGAACCGTCGGCCAAGCTCCGGCGGACGCCAGGTCCCAGGCCGCGGGCGCTACTGCAATTGCAGTCCCGGCCCTTTCGCGATAATGGCCGGCAGGCATTACGGACAGGCGTAATGCCTCATAAGCTGGGAAAAAATGCCGGGGCAGGTCGGGGACCTGCCCCACCACGCTGGCAAGTTGTTGAGGTGGCGCAGGCCCCCGGCCTGCGTGCTCCATTTTCCCTTGACTTTCCGCCGCTTGATCTGGAAGTACAGCTTGCCCACGCTGCCTGCCGACGTGGTGACCATCTCCCACAATCACACAGCTCTACTCGCTCTTCACTAGCTTCGACTTCACGTTCCAGCCGTCCACTTCCACGAAGGCCGCGGCCCTGCCGAGGTCTTTCGCGCCATAGGTCGCGGTGAGCTGCCGGCTTTCCCCGGGCAGCAGCGCGAAGTAGTTGTCCTGCCAGAGTGCGGGCAGTACCTCGTCGCCCTCCGGCCCCTTCTTCACCTTCAAGTGAACACTGAATGCGATTGTCCGGCCTGGGTTGCGGACCGTAACCGTGGTGATGCGCTCAGATCCCCTCGCCTCGGACCTGGCCATGACGTTCAGATCCACCTCCGGCAGGCTGTTCAGGGCCGTGTAGTCGGCGAACGTCTTGGTCGGGGTGTAATACCAGGTGGACTTGTCCCAATCCAGCGTCTCGGGCTTAGTCGAGAGCCAGTAGAAGTTCCTGCTAACCGTGTTGCCGGATGGCTCCTCCAGCGCGAGGCCAAGGAAATAGGTCGTGCTGAGGCCATCGATCTCCGGAACCGTGAACACGCGTGTGCTGCTGTCGGCGCCCACATCGACAGTGGCCTCTTTGGAGAACTTCACCGCCATGTCGAGGTTGTACACCTTGGCCGTGACCTTGAGCTTCGGGTAGGGCTTGTAGTAAGAGTTCACCACCACCACCGAGCGGTCGTCGTACGAGTATTGGACGTGCAGGGGCTCGCAGGCCTTCTTGGCGCCGAAGTAGGAACCGCCAGGGCGGAGATACCAATCGTAGAGGTGCCAGATCATGCCCGGCCAGGCGTTGTTCAGCATCCACTGGATCACCCCGGTGGAGGTGTACTTGTTGCGGCCGAAGGCCTCGAACATGGCCCGGTGGCCCTCGTAGGCCATCACCTGCGTTTTCCGGGCATAGTCCTCCAGCGACGTCGCGGTCCCGTAGCGCGCGTTCAGCGCCGCGGTGAACACCTTGAGATCGCGGAACGGTCCCCCGCCGGCATGGTAGTCCCACCAGGAATTGATCGGCCAGAGACGGTCTTCCGGCAGCATCCTTTTGAGGCTCTCCACCGGCGGGGGCGCCGGCCCAGGCCCCGTCTCGGTATTGAAGCCGTGCGCCCCGCCGCGGCTTGTGTCGAGCAGCCAGTAGGACGGCGCCACGTACTCGTAAGGGCCGGTCATCTTCACCCCGGTCGGGCCGCTGAGGGTGGTCGGCTTCTGCGTGGCGGAGGACTGGATGGGGTTGGGCCAATCGCACTGCTCCAGGATCTGGAGGTACATCTTCTCGATCTTGGGCGGGGGCGGGCCGTCGCTGCCGTTCATCCAGTTGAACACCGCCGGATGGCGCTCGCAGGCGCCGGATCTGGTCGCGTAGCGAAGCGGCGGCGATCACCTCGTCTTCCGCGTCCCAGGCCTGCCAGCGCTCCCAGTGATCGCAGCAACACCAGCCGGCCAGAACCAGGATGCCGTACTGATCGCACAACTCCAGGAAATGGTCGTCCTCCAGCTTGCCTTCCAGCCGCACCGCGTTGAGGTTCATGTCACGGACGTATTTCAGCTCGGCCTCCTGCCGCTCCGGCGTCGAGCGCAGGAGCATGTCGAAGGTGTAGCCCGCGCCGCGGATGAGGATGTTCTTGCCGTTGATCCGAAACAGGCGGTGCCCTTTGGCGTCGATCTCGGAGGTCACCTCGCGGATGCCAAACCGGATGTGGCTGGAGTCGGAGATCTGGCCGTTGACTTCCAACTCCAGGTCCAGGGGATGGAGATTCTGTTCGCCCACCTGCGCCGGCCACCACAGGCGGGGGTTGGCCAGCTTCAGTTGCGGGAACTTCTCCGGTGTGAAACGGACGATGCGGGTCTCGTTGGGACCCAGCCGGACGGGCTGCGAGAATGCGATCCCCTCGATCTTGCCCCTCAGCACGCCTTCCACCGCCTGGCCGGACGCGTTCTTCAACTCGGCCTTGACGGTGAGCTGGGCGGCATCCGTAGAGGGCAGGTTGAGGCGCGTGATGACGCTGGGAAACCGCAGGGCCACCGGGCCGCTGGCGTCGAGGTGAACCTCGCGCCACAGGCCCATGCCCTTGTCGGGCGGCAGCGGGTTCCAGTCCACGAACGTGATGGCGAGGTCGTGCGGGCCGGGCGGGAAGACCTCGATGGCCAGCGAGTTGGTCTCGCCGGGCTTGGCGGCGGCGGTCACGTCGAATTCGAACAGCCGCCAGGCGCCCGCCATTTTCTCGGCCGAAGCGATCTGGCGGCCGTTCATCCAGACGTTAGCGCGGAAGTTGATGCCGTCAAAACCCAGCCACACGGTCTTGCCGCGATGGTCGGCGGGCAGCTTGAAGTCGGTGCGGTACCACCACGAGTGGCGGAACGGGCTCTCAGGCGGCATCGGGATATTCGAGAAATTCGATGCGATGGGGTAGGACGTGCCGGCGATGGACCGCAGGTTCATGCCGAAGTAGGGATCAGGATAGACCCCGTTCTGCACCAGGGCGCTCAGCAGGGTGGAGGGCAGCGTGGCCCGGTACCAGCCCCGCGGCTGGAACGTCGGGCTCGACAGAACTGCGCCGCTTTCGCGTACATCCGCCGACGACTGGACGGCCCAATCCTGCCGCAGCAGCATTCTGGGAGCGGCGCTGCCCTCCCCCGCGGCGGCTACTGCAACCACCGAGATAACAAGCAAAACAACCGCGCTAACTCGAAAGCCAACCATTGCTGATCCTCCTTCCTTGGGGCTGCCGGCCGGGCGCCTCGGCGCCCCCAACATCATATAGGATTTCTCTGCGCCGCCTCTGCGTTCTTTGCGTCTCCGCGGTGACGACCGCACTGCAACACGCTTTGTCGGCCTGGGGCCACGTTAGCGCCTCACCTCGAAGGTTCCGGAGAGCCGTATATCCTGGCACGAGGCCCCTACCATCACCCGGAAAGTGCCGGGCTCCACTACGCGCTCGAGGTTGCGGTCCAGGAAGGACAGCTCTTCGGGCGTCAGTTGAAACCGCACGGCCTGTTTCTCACCCGGCTGAAGCGTGACCTTGCGGAATCCCTTTAATTCCTGGACCGGACGGGTCACGCTGCTGAGCACGTCGTTGATGTAGAGCTGAACGGCCTCCACCCCCGCGCGTTCGCCGGCGTTCCGGACATCCACGCTGACCTGGACCTGGCCGCCCGGTCCGATTTCCCCTGGCGAGATTTGCAGGTTGGCGTACTCGAATCTGGTATAGCTCAGCCCGTGCCCGAACGGATAGAGGGGAGCGCCGGGCATGTCCACGTAATCGCGCATGCCCACGTGGCCGTCCATCCACCTGCCTCGGCTTGGCTTGACGTTGTAGAACGCCGGCAGTTGCCCGGCGTGGCGGGGGACGCTGATGGGCAGGCGCCCGCTCGGGTTGTAGTCGCCGAAGAGCACCTCGGCTACCGCGGTGCCGCCCTGCTCGCCAGGGAGCCAGGCCTCGACCAGCGCGGGCACGTTCTCGGCGGTCCAGCGGGTGGAAAGCGGCCGGCCGTTCACCAGCACCACCACGGTCGGCGTGCCGGTCTCGTAAACCGCCTTGATGAGATCTTCCTGGACTCCGGTGAGATCCAGGCTGGCGACGTCGCGGCCCTCGCCGTTGGTGCCGCCCTTCTTGGAAAGTCGTTCGTTCTCGCCCACGACTACGACTGCGACCTCGGCGCCCTTTGCAGCCTTTACGGCGTCGGCAAAGCCGCCCTTGTCGTTCCCGAGTACTTCACAACCCTGGGCGTAGAGAACCTTGGTCTGGGACGAACCTTTTGCTTGATCCCTTCGAGCACGGTGACGATGTGCTGCGGGATGGCGTGGGAGATGTAATCGCCCAGTAGATTGCGGTCGTGATCGGCATTCGGCCCGATGACGGCGATGGCCTTGAGGCTCCTTGCGGAGCGGCAGAAGGTTCTTCTCGTTCTTCAACAGCACGATGCTCTCGCGCGCCGCCTGGAGCGCCAGCTCCTGGTGAGGCTTCGAGTGGACCGTTTTGACCGCGTAGTCGGCATCGACGTAGGGCCGTTCAAACAGCCCCAGCGCGGAATTTCTGCCGCAGGATGCGGCGGACCGCGCGCTCGACCAGCTCCATCGAGACTCGACCCTCCTCGACGCTCTCGATCAGCGGCTCCATGTAGCCCGGCTCGTAGGAGATGCCGACGTCCAGCCCCGCCTGGAGCGCCAGCGCGCCGGCCTGCTTCTGGTCGGCGGCCACCCGCTCGTAGACCAGCGTGCCGATGCCGCCGCCCTCGCCCAGCACCAGCCCCTTGAAGCCCAGCTCCTCGCGCAGGATCTTGGTCAGGATCTTCTCCGAGGCGTGCGTGGGGATGCCGTCGATGGCAGGATAGGTGGCCATCACGCCCAGCGCGCCAGCCTTCTTGATGCCGGCGACCCAGGGCGGCAGGAAGACCTCGCGCAGCATCCGTTCGGAGATCTCCATGGCGCCGCGCTCCAGCCCGCCAGCGCCCTGGCTCTGGCCCGGGTAGTGGCACAGCCCGGCCACGACTTTATCCTGGGCGGAAACGTTGTCCCCTTGCGCGCCCCGGACGATGGCTTCGGCGATGCGGGCGCACAGGTACGGGTCCTCGCTGAAGCCCTCCTCGTTGCGTCCCAGGCGGGGGTCCCGGTTGGGCTCGATCACCAGCGTGTAGAGCTGATGGATGCCGACCGACCGCGCCTCCCGGGCCGCGGTCGCGTAGATCTGGCGCACCAGATCCATGTTCCAGGTGCTGCCGATGCCCAGCCCTTCCGGGAAGATCGTGTGACCCGAGCACATCACGCCGTGCGTGCCCTCCTCGGTCTCCAGTAGCGGGACCTTCAGCCGCGTTTTCTCGATCGCGATTCTTTGCAGCTCGTTGTAGAACAGCGCCTGGTCGCGCGGGCCCTCACGCATCACTTCGTTGGCGGCGGTAAAGAAGCCTCCGCCCGGGCCGATCTCGTTGACGTAGGTCCCTTCGGTGAACCGGCGCAACCCTTCTCGCTTGCTCTTGATGTCGCGGCCCAGGGCGCCCAGGTACACGCAGGGCATGTTCATCTGCCCGACCTTTTCCTTTAAGGTCATCCGGGCAAGCAGATCTTCCACCCGCCGGTCTACCGGCTGGCTGGAATCGAGATAGACCGGCTTTTCTGCCGCCAGAAGCGGCGTCAAGGCCAAAAGCGCGACGGCGAGGACCACATAGTAGGAGCGCATATCGTTTCTTGTATACCGCAACTGCATGCTGGTGTGGAGCGCTAGGTGAGATTAAGTGAACCCTTGCGGGGAGCCGCCCCTCCCCGAGTCTCACGCCGAGGGAACCCGCAACCCGCGTAATTCGGGGACTGGCGCGAATTTCGCCGTTGTTGCGAAATTCGTGGCCTGTACCCGAATTACCGTCCCCGTATTGGTCCGATCAAAGAAACTGAGGGAGGGCAAGTTGCGGGGAGCCGCCCCGCGCGCTCAGTCAAAACCGGCTCAAGCGGGAGGCGGATGGTCCAGAATCTGTTCGCCTTTCCTGCCCCAGTAAATCTTTTTCCCTTCCCGGTAACTCCGGGTGGCCATCACCAGCGCCACCGAGTGGGCAAACCCAGTCTGGATGCTTCCGTTGGGAGTCTTCCGGGTGCGCAGGCACCGGAACCAGTCGTCGGTGTGGTAGGCGAGGTTCGTGCCAGGCGAAAATGCCGCCGTTGGCCACGGTGTCGTCCGGGATGAACGTGTCCAGGAAGAAGTGGACCAGCCCGGAACCGTGGCTGTACCACTGGTCGGTGATGCCCCCCGAGAAATCCTTGAAGATGCGGAACTCGAAGTACGCGCGCGGATCGAACGGCCGCCATGGCCGCCCCAGGAGCCAGCGCTTCCAGTCGGTGTCCTCCTCGCGGACGGCGGCCACATTCGGATCCTTGGGCAGGTGCCAGCGCGGGCCGTTGAAGTTCCAGCTCTGGCTGATCGAAACGATCTTGCCAGCACCACGTCGCGCGCCAGCTTGGCTTCGTCCAGGGTGTTGGCCATCGGCTTCTCGCAGTAGCAGTCTTTTCCTGCTCGCACCACCTCGATGAGGATCTTCGCGTGCTGGTGGTCTCCGGTGGCAATCATCACCGCATCCAGCTCCGGGTCGGCCAGCATCTCCTCGGAGTACTTGTAGGTCCTCGGCCTACGCCCGAACAGCTCTTGGGCATGGTCGGCCGGTCTCTCCCGGTTGACCGACCAGATGTCGCACACGCTCCGCAGGTCGAAATTGGGATCTGTCTGGGCGGACAGCTTGAGCATGCGTCTGTGACCGAATGCCCGGTGACCGCATCCGATCTGGCCAACCTGAATCCGGTCGTTGGCGCCGGCAATCCGGCCGTAGGAACGCGCCGTGACCGGCAGCGCCGCCGCGCTGGCGGCAGTCCGAATGAGATCTCTGCGCGAAAAGTTTGTCATTTCCTGCTCCCTCGCAAACCGCGCCCGGCTGTGACTTTGGGGCGCCCTGGTGGTACATTACGCTGAGGTGGAACTTGTGAATCTTCGAATCGCATGCCTGCTGGTTTTCGCCGCCGCAATGCGGCCGCCGCACTCCGTCGCCCAGACCGCGGACCTCATTCTGCACCACGGCAAGATCCTCACCGTGAACGCGAAGTTCGACGTCGCCGAGGCCGTCGCGGTGAAAGGCGAACGGATTGTGGCAGTGGGGCGCAATACCGAGGTGCTGCGCCTGAAGGGCCCCGTCACCCAGATGGTGGATCTCCAGGGCAAGACCGTACTGCCCGGCCTGATCGACAGTCACGTGCATTCCACGGGAGCCTCCATGTACGAGTTCGATCACCCCATCCCGGACATGGAGAGCATCGACGACGTGCTGCGGTACGTGCAATCGCGCGCTCAGATCCTCCAGCCCAACGACTGGATCGTGCTCTCGCAGGTGTTCATCACGCGGCTGCGAGAGCAACGCTATCCCACTCGCGAGGAACTGGACCGGGTGGCGCCCAACAATCCCGTACTCTTTCGCACCGGGCCCGACGCGGCGCTGAACTCGCTGGCTTTGAAGCTGAGCGGCATCGGCCGGCAGCCGCGGCCGGACGAAGGGCAGTTGGGCAAGGTGGAGCGCGACCCCAAGACCGGGGAACCTACCGGCATCATTCGCAGCGCCGGCCGGTTCGTGGCAGCGCGAACCAGCGAACGGAGGCCCACCGCCGCCGACCGCCGCAACCGCATGAAGATGATGCTGGCGGACTACAACTCGGTGGGCATCACCAGCATCGTGGAACGCACCGCCGGAAGCGACACCGTCGAGCTGTTCCGCGGGTTGCGGGACACAGGCGAGCTGACCTGCCGCGTCTTCATCACCTACAGCATCGATCCGCAACTGCCCATCGAAGAACTCGAAGAGCAGATCCGCAAGCTGGCCGCCAGCCCGCTGCGCCGGTACGACAACATGGTCTGGGTGCGCGGGCTTAAGGTATTTCTGGATGGAGGCATGCTGACCGGGAGCGCGTACATGCTCCAGCCGTGGGGCGTCAGCCGGATTTACTCCATCACCGACCCCGCTTACCGGGGCATGCTGTACATCGAGCCCGGCAAGCTGTTCCGGATCGCGCGCGCCGCGCTGCGCAATGACATGCAACTGACGGCGCACACCGTGGGCGACGGCGCGGTGCGGGCGCTGGCCACCGCCTACGAAGAGGTGAACAACGAGTTTCCGGTCCGCGACAAGCGCCCCTGCATCAGCCATGCCAACTTCATGACCATGGAGGACATCGCGCGCATGGAGCGCGTGGGGATCGTGGCCGATCTCCAGCCCGCCTGGCTGCTGCTGGACGGGGCCACGCTGGAAAAGCAGTTCGGTTACGACCGCCTGCGATATTTCCAGCCCTATAAGACGCTGTTCGAGCGCGGCGTGATGG
>CAVRZY010000040.1:0-16091 GCA_963725415.1 uncultured Acidobacteriota bacterium
ATATGGCGCCCAGCATTCCCAGGACTGGGTCGCGCTCGTCCATCACATACCAGGCCTGAAGGTTGTCTACCCTGTTACTCCTTATGATGCCAAAGGCATGATGAACTCGGCGCTGGCCGGCACCGATCCGGTTGTGTTTTTCGAAAGTCAGAAGATTTACGACGTCGCCGAGATGTTCGTCAAGGATGGCGTTCCTGAGGGATACTACGAAATCGATCTGGCGCAGGCTTCTATAAAACGATCCGGGAATGATCTGACGATGATCACTTTCGGGCCGACACTTTATAAAGCCGTCCAGGCAGCCGATCAGCTCGCGAGCCGGTTCGGGGTAACTGCGGAACTTATTGATCTTCGTTCGGCGAATCCCATCGACTATGAACCGTTGGTGGACTCGGTCAAGAAGACAGGTAGGGTGTTGCTGGCCTGCGACGCGGTTGAGCGGGGCTCGGTCATGCAGACAGTTGCGGCGACCTTGACTCAGCTATGTTTCGAGTATCTGGATGCCCCGCCGGTGGTCGTTGGGTCGAGAAACTGGATCACACCCGCCGCCGAGCTCGAAGGGATGTTCTTCCCTCAGGCTAGCTGGCTGATCGACGCGATTCATGAAAAAATCATGCCCCTCAAAGGCCATAAACCTGACACCAACCAGACTCTGGGTGAACTGGCGCGGCGCGCAAAGTTCGGCATCTGACCACCGCGGTAATGCCTCAGCCTCGGGGGCAATAGCCTCTGCGGCCGGGTGGGATAGGCTTTCAGCCTGTCCGGACGCCTTTCGGATACCGCCCGGGACAAGCTGAGGCTTATCCCACGGCCCCCGAGACTGAGGCATTACCAACCGGGCTATTTCAGGGTTGACACGGTAGGAGTGAAGATCCGGTGCAGAATCGGTACGTCTACGAACAACAGCAGCACCATCATTGCGCTGCATAACAGGATGGAAATCATCAGGGCCGGTTCCCGATAGAGGTTTTCCGGCCGCTGGGCCGCGCTGTCCCGTTTGAACGCCAGGGAGAGATAGATCGCCATGACCAGGGCTACCAGCGGGAAGGCCAGGATCAGCTCCAGCCGGTAGCGCACTATGAAGCCGCCGAAAAACAACATCGAGTGCGACCCATAGAAGACGATGGAAACCAGCAAGCGCTGCTCGGTGTAAAAGGAGAAGGACTTGCGGTAGGCGGCACTGCGATTCTGGTCGCCGATGTCGCGGTATTCGGCGTACCGCTTGATGGCCATGAAGTAACATCCGATCATCCAGTAGCTGATCAACAACGAGGTGATGGGAATGGCCTGAGTCCCCGTCAGGTACCATCCGGCCAGCATTCGCAGCGGATTGTTCAGCGACTCCGAGAGCACGTCGATATACGGCAGATCCTTAGTGCGCAACGGCGGAACGTTGTACAGGCAGCCCATGACCCATAGCGCCAGCACTGTGATCAGGAACCGGAAGGAGATCTGCCGGCCCAGGGCCAGTCCGGCCACCATCAGTACGATCCACTCAGCGTAGGCCCACCTGACGCTAATCTGGCCGGAGGGGACCGGGCGGCGGCGCTTAGTCGGATGAACTTGATCAAAAGGCGCATCCAGCAGCTCGTTGAGGACGTAGTTACTCGAGGTGATCAAGCACACCGCCAGCAGACCAAGCAGCAGCTTAACCGGCTCCAGGAGCCAGATTCTGGCCGGCTCGATCGACAACGCTACGACGATCCCGGGCAAGACAAAAACGTTCTTGACCCAATGATCCGGGCGCGCGATCTGGATGTAGGGCCACGCCCAGTGACGGTGGCTGCCTGTGGAACCAGCAGTCATGCCACGGCTCCTGTGAAGATCTTGCGGCATACGAGAACACAGACAATAACAGCCAGAAGTGCCACCAGCGCCGTAAGCGGCCAGATGACACCCGGATTGCCGAGCGCGGTGGCGGCCAGAATCTCACGATGCCGCGCGGTGCCGTCAAAGTACCAGCCAAGTAACTGTGCGGCGCGCACCCTGCCCTCGGGATAGCCGCCGTAGAGGGGAATCAACTTCGCCACATAAGTGGTCGCCAGCACATAGGAGGACAAGGCTACCAGCGCGGCGGCGATCCATCGTCCGATGGATCCGGAGCGGCTCAGGCCCAGGCATAACAGACAAGCCAGCGGAGCGGCTAGAGCCTGCGCGTACCAGGGCGTGGCGGTTACTACCCTGCTTTTCGTGAAGGCGAAGAACATGGCGCAGGCGTACAACAGCGCCACAACAAACACCGCGCACCCGGCCGCAATCAGCCACTCCGGCGCGCTGCCGGAAGCTCTCCAGGCCGTGCGGACCCACAGCAGCGCAGCCACCAGTAGGAGCGCGAGCATCAGGTTCAGCGTGCTGGCGGAGAACGAGGTGAAGGAGCTGTTGCCCGTCCAGAGCGCGCCGCGTGCGAGGCTCATCAGAACGCTCCCCCAGGGCATGGTGAGTGCGGTCTGGAGGGTTTCCCAGGGGCCGATGCCCGCTGCGGACTGTAGCGTCGCACTTAGGCTGCCGTACAACCACAGGTTACGCGCGTACCACGGCCCGGCGGCCAGCAGAACCGTAAGCACCATGGCCAGCGCCGGCAAGCGCGCAGCACTGCGGCGCAGGCCGACCCAAATCAGCACGCCGCCGGCAAACAGCCCCCAGGGAAGGAAATAAGCTTTCGTGAGCAGCCCTGCGGCGAGCGCGCCGCCGAGCAAAACGCCGGTCCGGATCCGCGGCTCCCGGTAGAACCGCAGCACACCGATCAACAGCAGAGTGACCAAAGGGATGGCGAGCCAGTCATTCGACACCCGCGCGATCGACGCATAGAACATCTGTGACGAGAGCACCAGCAGGAGTGCGGCGCATTGCGCGGCTTTCGAGAGCTTCAGCATCCTGGCAAGCGCCAGCGTGAGCAGCGTCTGAAGCAGACACGCCGTCAGCCCGCAAACTGTGCGCAACCGAAGAACTCGTGCGGGCAGCGGCAGGTCTCCGCACAGATTGTTCGGCAGAACCAGCGGCAGGTAGCCCAGCGGCGCCTGCTGCGCTTCGTAGTTCGAGGTGCCCGGCGCATCCGCATGACGCAGCGCTGGCGAAAGCGTCATTAGTCTCTCACGGCGAGCTGAGCGATCGGAGCCTGGCAAGGCGAAGTATTCCGAGAACGTCATGACGAAGGGCAGATTCTGCCGCACCACGTGGCTTGCGGGCGCCAGCCGGATAGACTCCCAGACCTCGGCGGAAACAGGGCTCCTGCCGAGAACCGGGAAGCCTGGGCGCGTAGACAGCCTCTCCACATAGGCGTAGTGGAACGGCTCGTCAAAGCCTTCCCACAGCGGCATCAGCAAGCTGTATAGAACGGCGTTCAACAAACCGTAGGCGCCCAGCGCCATCAACAGCCAGTCAACTTTTCCGCGGTCCTTCGAGCGGAACATTTTTCTCCCGTCCAGGGTAACGTATTTCGCGACACACGCGCAGGGCGGGACTCTCGATCCCTGGCCGATGTTGTACACTCTCTAGCTGTCATGGCCATTCACAGAAGGCAGTTCCTTGGTGCGCTGGCGGCGCCGGCATTTACGGCAACGTCTGCGGCGCGCCCCAATATCGTATTCATCTACACGGATGATCAGCGCTGGGATGCGCTGAGTTGCGCAGGGCATCCCTTTCTGAAGACCCCCAACATCGACCGCCTGGCCAGGGAAGGCGCCCTTTTCCGCAACGCCTTTGTGACCACGCCGTTGTGCTCTCCCAGCCGGGCAAGCTTCCTGACCGGCCAGTACGTGCACACGCACAAGGTCACCGGCAACGGCAATAACAACGCCCTCAGCCACGAGCTGATGACGTTCCCGCGCTTGTTGCAGCGCGCCGGCTACGAGACCGCATTCATCGGAAAGTGGCACATGGGGAACGATGAGACCCAGCGGCCGGGATTTGACCGCTGGGTGAGCTTCCGGGGGCAGGGCGTCTACGAGAACCCCCGCCTGAACGTGGATGGCCTCCCCGTCAGCGCCAACGGCTACATGACGGACATTCTGACCGGGCATGCAATCGAGTTCCTGCGACGCCCGCACGCCAAGCCGTTCCTGCTTTACCTCGGGCACAAGGCCGTGCATGGGCCGTTTACCCCGGCCGAGCGCCACAAGAATCTGTATTCCGACCAGCCGATCCCCCGCGCGCCCAGCGTGAAGGACACCCTGGAGGGCAAGCCCATGCTCCAGCGCAAGGTCGATGAGAAGCCCCGGCCCGCGCAAGTCAACGCCCAGCTCCGGGGTCCCAACGACGAGCTGGTACGCAATCAGTTGCGCACGCTCCAGGCGGTGGATGACAGCGTCGGGGAGGTGCTGAAGACGCTCGAAGAGAGAGGCCAACTGGACAACACCATCATCATCTTCACCAGCGACAACGGCTATTTCTGGGGCGAACACGGCCTGGGCGACAAGCGCGCCGCTTACGAGGAGTCCATTCGCATCCCCATGCTTGTGCGCTATCCCAAGCTCATCAAGGCCGGCGCCACGCTGGATGAGTCCGTGCTAAATATCGACATCGCGCCCACGCTGCTGGAACTGGGTGGCGCGGCGATTCCTAGCACGATGCCGGGCCGCTCGATGGTGCCGCTGTGGCAGGGGAAACGCTCCCCCTGGCGAAACTCCTTCCTCGCTGAGTACTTCGCCGAGCCGCAGAACCCGCGCATTCCGAGCTGGCAGGCAGTGCGCAGCGAGCGCTACAAGTACATCTACTACACCGAGCTGGAAGGTATGGACGAACTTTACGATCTGAAAGCCGATCCATACGAAATGAAGAACCTCATCCGGGAGCCGGACGCCGCCGGCGCGCTCAGCCAGATGAAAAGGGAGTTGCAGAAACTGCTCAAGGAGACGAGCTGATGTGCGAGAAGATTTCCGCGTGGGAGCGGCATCGCCGGACGCAGCCTCCGCACCGAGCGCTCCCGGCTCCCTGAATCGTCACATCTCCGAGGCCCGCAGCAAGGTCTCCTGAACCAGTAGGTCCTCCTCCGGCGTCACCGCCAGGGGGCGCTTCGCTCGGACCGCCTCGGCCAGTTCGGCGAAATCGCCCATGTACCGGCGGAACGGGGGAAGCTTCACGGTCTGCGTTCTGGCCTCGTAAGGGCCGGCGGGCTTGGCCAGATCGATTTCGAGGACCGGCGGCTCGATCGGCCGCACCACCGCGTTTCCGTTCGAACCGAAAATCTCGAAGGCGCGATGCTGGGACGCGCCGGGCTGCAAAACCGAACTCATGATGAGGCCCAGCGCCCGTGGGTATTCGAAGATCGCGATGGTGTTGTCGGCTAGGTTGTCGTTGAAGGCCCCGTGTTTTCTCAGAAACGGCGTGATCTTCTGCGGACGCCCCAGCAGCCGCACCATCGGGTCGATGAGGTGGCAGCCCTGCTCGAACATCTGCCCGCCGTGGAACAGCGCCCACTCCGGACGCCGGTCGGCGCCAATGAGCGTGTTCATCGTGCCCCGGACCATATAGACTTCGCCCAACCAACCCCTGCGCGCGGCCTCCAGCGCGGCGTTGATGCCGGGGTGGTACCGCCACATGTAGCCCATCTGCATCAGCAGACGTTTTCCCGCAGCCAGCGCCACCAGTTCGCGGAACTCCTTGAGGTTGTCGGCGGGCGGTTTCTCCAGATGAATGTGTTTGCCGGCCTCCAGCGCCAGCCGGGCGTGCCCGGCGTGCTCTTTCACTCCCGATTCGATGGCAATCGCCTGAATGGAGCTGTCAGCCAGCATCTGCTCGCGGGGCACGATGCGGACGCCCGCCCTCTCGTACTGCGCACGCAGCTTGGGGTCGTCGTCCCAAAGCCCCGCCAGATCCAGGCTCGGATTCTCCTGCACCACCTTCACTTTCTCGGAGGCGTGAGAATGACTGGCGCCCAAAAAAGCCATTCTGATGCGCCCCTCGGCCGCTTGTGCAACCAGCGGCGTAGCGAGCGCGGAAGAAAGAAAGTCTCTTCGATTCATCTCTGTCTCTCCTGACCCAGCGCCTTGACGGCGGCGGAAAGCTCGGCCATGGTCTCGGTGGCTTTCAGAAGCAGCAGTCCGTGCTCGCTGCCGCAACCCACAAACCGCATGCCCCGCTCGATCCACTTCTTCCCCAGGCCGACGGTCCTGACCTGAATCCCCGGCAGCACCCCGTAACGGGCGCAACTCGCCATGAACGCGGTGATGCTGTCGATAACCCTGGGATGCTCGAACTCACCCGGCACGCCCAGCGAAACCGACAGGTCGGCCGGCCCGATCATGGCCACGTCGATACCGGGAACGGCAAGCAGCTCTTCACGCCGCTCCATGGCGGTCTGCGTTTCAAACTGCACGACGACCATAGTGTTGGCGTTGGAATGCTGGACGGCCTCGGAAAAGCTGCACGGCTCGTAATCGAACTGCGGCGCGCTCAGCCCATACCCCCGGATGCCCAGCGGGGGGAATTTTGTCCAACTGATCGCTTCCTCCAGAAGCTGCCGCGACTCCACGCGGGGGTAGATGATGCCCTGCGCGCCGGCGTCCAAAACCCGCGCGACCAGCGAGTAGAGCAGTTCCCCAACGCGGACAATCGGTGTGATGTCCCGGTCCAGACAGGAGCGGATCAGGTCGCGCACCGTCTCCAGGTCAAAGACGCCGTGTTCGGTGTCGATGAAGCAGAAGTCGAAGCCCGCCGCCGCGAAAATCCTCGGGATTTCCGCCGAGCCGAACTGCTGCATGCTGCACCCCAGAACCACCTCCCCGTTCTGGAGCCGTCTCTTGGTGTTGTTCATCTTCATCGCAGTCTGATTATAATAGCGTTGCTCGGAGAAAATGAGGACAGGCACCAGTTTTTCCACTCCATCACGGCGCCGAAAAATTCGTTGCCTGTCCCCATTTTTTCCGGGCCCAGGAGGAAACAGAATGGACAGACGCGATTTTTTTAAGGCCGCTGTAGCCGGAGCGGCGGTGAGGACAGCGCAGGCCCAGCAGCCCGTTACGAAATACGTGCGCTTCCGCCGTGGTTCGAAGGTGGCTTTTGGGATTCTGGACGGTGACACAATCCGCGAGATCGAGGGCCGCATCTTCACGGAGTACAAGGAGACCGGGACGAACCACAAGCTTTCCGAGGTGAAGCTGCTGTTTCCGTGCCAGCCGCCGAAAATCCTCGCCGTGGGACTGAACTATAAGAGCCACGTCGGCGACCGCAAGCCGCCCGCCAATCCCGAAATCTTCTACAAGCCCATCAGCGCCTTGCTGAGCCCGGAAGACGCGATCGTGATTCCCAAGGGCTCCAAGAACGTGCACTACGAGGGAGAGCTGGTCATCGTGGTCGGCAGGAGGGCCAAGAACGTTTCCCTCGCCGAGGCGCGCAACGTGATCTTCGGCGTCACCTGCGGCAACGACGTCAGCGAGCGCGACTGGCAGGGCGGTCCGCAGAAAGACCTCCAATGGTGGCGCGCCAAGGGCGCCGATACCTTCGCGCCGCTCGGGCCGGCCATCGTGAAGGGCCTCGACTACGGGAAGCTGCTGCTGCAAACCCGCCTGAACGGCAAGGTGGTGCAGAAACAGTACACCTCGGATCTCTTGTTCGATTGCCCGACCATCGTGAGTTTCATCAGCCAGTTCGTGACGCTCACCCCGGGCGACCTCATTTATACAGGCACGCCCGGCGCCACCACTGCCATGAACCCCGGCGACGTGGTCGAGGTCGAGATCGAGGGCATCGGGATACTGCGCAACAAGGTCGTGGCCGGCTGAACTACTTCAGGATGGCCCGCAGTTCTTTCCCGGCAACGTCATTCATCTTGATCCCCAGCAGGGCCGCCACGGTGGGCGCCACGTCCACGTTGTAGATTTTCTCGAGCGTGACGCCCGGACGGATCCCATAGCCCCACGCCAGCAGGATCGCGTCCATGTCCGGATCGGTGCTGAGGTATCCATGGCTGCCGGGTGGAGCGCCTGGCGGCAGATCCACCACCGGGTTGCCGTCGGACGCGCCGGCAAACGAGTAGCCGCCTTTCGCCGCCAGCACCAGGTCGGACATTTGCTGATTCTGAGCCGGGTCCGGATAACCCAGCGCAGCGTAATCTGGCGGCTCCAAAATACGTTCGATGCCTTCTAGGTTGCGGAAGATCTCTTTGAGCTGCGGAACCAGCCGCGCGCGATTCGCCGGATCCGTCACGTAAACCATGGCCGTGCCACCCTCCGGAATCACATAGGCGTCGCAGGAGATCTTTCCGCCTTCCGCTGTCAGCAAGCCGTGCTCGCGCAGCGCGGCATTGGGGCGGATACTGCGCGTGGCGGACTTGAAACCGTGATCCGAGAGGACGACAAGCGTGGTGCGATCGCTCAGCCCGGCGCCCTCCACCGCATCCACGATCTCGCGAAGGCGGTCATCCGCGAAGGCCATGCCGGTGTAAGAGGCAAGGTTCTTCGTGCCGTAACGGTGATGGGTCGAATCCAGATTGAGCACGTGAAACAGCAGCAGGTTCGGGCGGTGGTTCTTCAGGATGTGGACGGCCGCCTTGGTCCACATCTGGTCGCGCCAGGTGACGTTGCTTTTGGTGAATTCCCTCACCTCCTGGGCCGTCAGGATGCCCGCCGCGATCATCTCGCGCTCGATCAAACCGTCCGGATTGGGCCACTCGTGAAACTGCCAGGTGATCGTTGGAGCGTGCTCGATGGCCACCCAGTCCACCTGCGCCGTGCTTAGCCCCGCCTGGTGCGCCAGGTCATACACCGTGGTAGCGCGCACCAGCTCTGTCTTGTCGTGATACGGTTCAACCCGGGGCGGGGACTTCGGACCTGGCCGCACCAGCAGCCCGTTGTAGAGCACGGAATTCCTGGCGGCAGGAACGCCGGTGATCATCGCGGTGTGGACAGGCCAGGTCACCGAGGGGTTCGAAACCACCATGCGCTTGGCCAAGGCGCCCTCCCGCGCCAGCCGCCGCAGCGTGGGGATGGGCAGCTTCGGGTCCTCCAGCGCATAGGCCGGAAATCCGTCCAGGCTGATCACCACCACGATGCGGTCTTTAGCGGGGATCTCCGCTGCCCGTGTAAGTGAGAGATTCAATGTCGCCAAAACGGCGACCAGCGAGACAAGTTTCATGAACGCACCCGAAAAACCTTTTCCGCAAACACGCGGCTCAACCGCAAATCCTCTTCCAGCGAGCGAGTCACTGCCGTGCTCTTCTCGTATGCCAGCTCCACTACCAGGAAGCCCGCGAATCTGGTGCGCCTCAGGTAATCCGCCACTTTCGAGTAATCGATGTCGCCTTTCTCAAACGCCTCGGTCCACGCGCCTTGCTTGGAGTTGCGCAGATGCAGTTCGACCAGCCGCGACCCAGCCTCGCGCAGCAGCGTCAGCGGGTCCTGTCCCCCGCGATACACCCAGTGCACGTCCACACAGAACGATACCAGGCGTGGATCGGTCTTCGCGACTAGGTGGCGCCACTCCCGCGCGTTGTCGGCCATCTCCGGGTCGTGATGATGGAGGATGAGCCGCATGCCGCGCCTCTGGAGTTCGGCGCCCAACTGGTTGACGTAGCGTGCCTGGGTGGCTAGTTCTTCGTCCGACTTGCGTTCGCGCTTCGGTTTCGGGTTGGGGTTGAAATCGATGACGGAGGCGCCGGCGGCCTTGACAACCTCCGCCAGCTCCACCGTCGCCACAATCGACTTTTCCGCGCCCGCTGCCTCGTGCATGGGCCCGCCGTTGTACACCACGGGAAGCTCCAGGCTATGTTGCCTCAGCGCCTTGATTGTCTTCTCGCGAAGATCGGGCGTGAAGAAGGCCGCCATCAACTCGACCTGCTTGTAGCCGGCGCGGCGCGTGGCGGCGAAGGCCTCTTCGACTCCCTCCGCCAGGCTTATCTTTCGGGATTGAAAGTGCTGCGTCCAAATATAGAACTGCACGGCTAGAACGGGTCTGTAGCCGGCTTGGCGAGTTGCCAGAGGGGCACTCACGATCGCCAGCATTTCTCGTCGCGTCTGATGCAAAGGATACATTTCCATACGAGGCTCACCGAGGTGCGAGTATATCAAGTTATACTCTTACCCATGAAACACGCCATCCTGTTGCTGTCTGCTGTGATTGTGAGCGCCGCGGACCTGCCGGTGCGTCAATCGGTTTTCCAGGCCGGCGCCGACGGTCTTCCGCCCGGCTGGAAAATCTGGGCGGCGCGTTCCGAGATCGCTCCCCGGGCCTTCGTGGACAAGGTGCACTCGCGCGGTGTGGGCGGCTCGCTGGCCATTTCGGGGAATAGCAATGTAGCGGCTTATGGCGGTTGGGAGTACACAGCCTCCCCCATCGAGCCGGGCAAGTGGTATCGGCTGGCGGCGTACTACCGTGCCGAGGCCTTGCGCTACGAAGCGCTGGACGTGGTCGCGAGGCTGGACTGGATTGCCGCGGATGGCAAGCGCGCGGGTCAGCCGGATTACGCTTACGCGGTCAAGCCCGAAGGCGAGTGGCGGCGCATCAGTTTGGATGCTCCGGCTCCGGCCAAAGCGTCTGCCGTGAAAATTCAGCTCTTCCTGCAAAACGCGCCCTACGCCACTCTGTGGTGGGACGACGTTACGCTGGAGGCCATTCCCGCCCCGACCCCGCGGCAGGTCCGGGTGGCCTCGATCAACTACCGGCCCCCCAAAGCGACTGGTGCAGCCTCCGAGAGTGTGCGCCAGTTTCTGGAAGTCATCGAGCAGGCCGTCACAGGACCAACCGACTTGATCCTGCTGCCGGAAGGCATCACGGTGGTGGCCACGGGGAAGAAGTACACGGACGTGGCCGAGACGATTCCCGGCCCCACCACCGCGCGGCTGGGCGAGGTCGCCAAACGCAGAAACACATACCTGGCGGCCGGCATCTACGAACGCGAGGGACTCGCCGTCTACAACACGGCCGTGCTGATCGACCGCAAGGGCGACGTGATCGGCAAGTATCGCAAGGTCTACCTGCCGCGCGAGGAAATTGAAGGCGGCCTGACTCCCGGCAGCGACTACCCGGTCTTCCAGACCGACTTTGGGAAAGTGGGCATGATGATCTGCTGGGACCTGCAATATGCCGACCCGGCGCGCGCCCTGGCTCTGGGCGGGGCGGAGCTCGTCCTGATGCCCATCTGGGGCGGCAACGAAACCTTGGGCAAGGCCCGCGCCATCGAGAATCATGTCTTCCTGGTTTCCTCCGGCTATGACCATCCCACCTACATTCTGGACCCCAACGGCGAATCGGTCGCACGAGCGCCGCAGCGCGGCACGGCCGCCCTCGCTACTCTGGACCTGAACCGCCGCTACGAGGACAAATGGCTGGGCGAGATGCGCGAGCGTTTCATGAAGGAACTGCGCCTGGACCTCCCCGTCCGGCGCCCAGGCTTTGCGCCGTAGCCAGGCCAGGCTCTGATATGCTCTGCGATTCAGACACTGCTACGGCAATGGGCAAAAACCGGGGACTGACACCATCTGCTGCCCTTCGAAATGGCTGTCTGTACCCGGTTTTTGCTGCGTTCCATGCCCACAGTCTGAATCGCAGTGATATGATTGAGAGGGTCACAAAGCCTATGGATTCACGTCGAAACTTCATTGGAAGAATGGCGGGCGGCCTGGCCGGAACGCTGGCTGTGCCTTCTTCGGTGCTGGGCGCCAACGACCGGATTCGCCTCGGCATCATCGGACCAGGCGATCGCGGCATGCAGGTTGTGCGTGAGGCCCTCCGATGCCCGAACACCGAGTTCGTCGCCTTTGCCGATGTTTACACCCGGCGGCTGGAAGAGGGTAAGAAGCTGGTGCCCACCGCCAAGACCTACCTGGACTACCGCTACCTGCTCGACGACAAGAGCATCGACGCAGTCCTGATCGCCACGCCCCAGCACCTGCATTGCGAGCACTTCGTGGCGGCCCTGGACGCCGGCAAGCACGTCTACCAGGAAAAGACTATGGCCTTTACCGTCGAGCATGCCAAGCGCATGCGTGCCGCCTACAAAAGGGCGGGGAAGCGCACGGTGCAGATCGGGCATCAGGGCTGCTCCTCCGGCCAGGTCACCGACGGCTCAAACTTCATGGCCACCGGCTACGTCGGCAAGATCACCGCCATTCATGCTCACATGTATCGGAACACGCCCCACGGTAAGCCGCAGTGGGCGCGCCCCATCTATCCCGACATGACCCAGGAAAACATCATCTGGAAATCCTTCCTGGGCGAGGCCCAGCAGCGCGAGTTCGACCCCAACCGCTATATCAACTGGCGGTTCTTCTGGGATTACTCCGGCGGCAACTTTTACGAGAACATGTGCCACCAGCTCGCCTTCTGGTATAAGGTCCTGAACCTCCAGATCCCCAAGGCGGTCACTACCGTGGGCGGGGTGTATCTGTGGAAGGATGGGCGCGAGGTGCCGGACACCATGAACGTGGCCATGGAGCATCCCGAGGAGCTGCTGTTCAGTTGGGATTCGGGGTTCGGCAACAATCATCTCGGCAGCACCGAGGACGTGCTGGGCACCGACGGTACTATCTCGAAGGGCCAGCAGATCCGCTATCTGCCCCAGAAGGTGAACCGCCCCGACGGGGTCGAGATGCTCGGCCAGACCAGAGGCGGGCCCAATGCCCACATGGAGAACTTCCTGGACTCGATCCGCACCGGCAAAGAGCCCAATTGCCCCTTCGAGCTGGGCTTCCGGGTCTCGATCGCCTGCCGCATGGCCGTGGACAGCTATCGCCAGGGCCGCACCCTGCGCTGGGATGCCACTCGAGAAGAGATCGTCTAAAGCCGGACATGACCGATCTGTTTCTGCAGACCCTGTACTACTATCGCCGAGAATCTTTGCGGCCCGCGACGATTCCGCGTGTTGGACACTTTTGGTGTGGCTGGCCAGTGGGCGATTGATTCATTGATGATTGATTCATTGACGATTGCACTGCGGCCTCCGGGTATGCCTCCGTCAATCGTCAATTCTCCCGGCACGGTCACCGCGCCCGCATACTTCGGCGGGGCTGTTGTCAGGTTGCGGCTGTGCCGCGATATGTTGATTGTGTATCAACCCAACCAGTTCAACCTCAGGAGCCAGGCGTGAAAGCACAAATTGGAATCATTGGCGGCAGCGGGCTGTATTCGATGCCCGGGTTTGAACTTGAACAGGAATTTTTCTGTGAGACCCCCTGGGGACCTCCCTCGGATGCGTACATCGTCGGGAAGCTGGGGGGTAGGGAAGTGGCCTTTCTGTCGCGGCACGGGCGCGGTCACCGTCTCTCGCCTTCCGAGATCAACTTCCGCGCCAACATTTACGGCTTCAAATCGCTGGGCGTCGAGCGCATCATTTCGCTTAGTGCGGTGGGCTCCCTCAAAGAGGAACACCGGCCCCTGGATTTCCTGATTCCGGACCAGTTTTTCGACCGCACTTGCGGGCGCGCTTCGACCTTCTTCCGTGACGGCCTGGTCGTGCATCTGAGTTTTGCCGACCCCATCTGCCCGCAGATGGCCGAGGTGGTTCATGCTGCCTGTCTCGCCGAAGGCGTGAGAGCCAGGCGCGGCGGGACCTACTTATGTATGGAAGGGCCGGCCTTCTCCACCAAGGCCGAGTCGAATGTCTATCGCAGTTGGGGCATGGACGTGATCGGGATGACCAACTTGCAGGAGGCCAAGCTGGCCCGCGAGGCCGAGATCTGCTACGTGACCGTCGCTATGGTGACCGACTACGATTGCTGGCATCCTGATCACGATGCGGTCACGGTCAACGAAATCATCGGGAACCTCGTGAAGAACGCCCAGAACGCTGCCAAGGTGGTCGCCAGGGCCGTCGCCAGCTTGCCGGACACGCGCCACTGCAAGTGCGGCTCCGCGCTGGCCCACGCCATCATTACAGACCTCAAACTGGTTCCGGAGGCCACCCGGAAGAAACTGGACCTGCTGGTTGGGAAATACCTCTAGCACCGCCGATCCCGTCGAAGCTGCCGTCACGCTGCTGGATGCCTGCCTTCGCGGCGAACCCTGCTCGGCGGACTTGCTCAAAACCTGGATGGCCTCACAAGCCGGCATGAGCGTGGGTCTCGGGTTTGCCATCCCGATCAACAACGCCGAAAAAGGCGATCGATAAGCTCATCAACGAGGCGCTGGAGATCCAGGACGCCGCTGGGCGCAGGTCAATGACCCTGCAGCTGATGAACACGTCAACGAAAGCTCCAGCGGTGCCAAGGACCTCAAGGTGGAAGGCGTGAAGGGGGCGATGGCGGTCAACGTCTACAAGAACTCGCCCGCGGACAAGGGCGATCCTCCCCGGCGACTACATCGTCAAGGTCAACGGCAAGGACGTCAAGGACAGGAGCGATCTGGTCCTCCAGGTCGGGAACCTCCTCGCCGGAAAAACCTACGACTTCGAGGTCATCCGATACGGAGAGAGAATGAAGCTCTCGGCCAAGCTTACGGTGAGGGATGACGCAGGGAGTGACGCCTCCGCCTACAAGAATCTCTGGCCTGGGGTCAGCGTGGTGCGCATCACGGATCAGAGTCGCCAGGAAGCTGGGCGTCTCCAAGAGCGTCGACGGCGTGGTGATCGGCTACCTGCCCGATACGGAGACCCCAGCGGCAATCGCAGGGCTCAAGCCCGGAGACGTCGGTGAGCGAGGTCAACGGCAAGCAGGTGAAGACCATCATGGACTTCTACAAGGCCTTGAACGACAAGACCAAGAAGGAAACGACGTTCAAGATCAACAGGAAGGGAACGGATGTGACGATAAGCCTCGCGCGATAGCGGGGCGCCAAGCACGGCGCCGATCGGGGCCGCCGAGTGCGGCGCCAAATAGGGGCCGCGCCGAGCACGGCGCCGATAGGGGCCGCCGAGTGCGGCGCCAAGAGGGGGCTTGCTTCCATGCAGGGCCGCTCACGCAATAGGGCGGCCCTCTTCTTGCTCTTGGCCCTGCAGAACTCGGTGACACTTTCCCTCGCGACGGAGCGTGAGTACCTTCCCTCCATGCAAGACTTCCGCGCGTTTCTCCAGGTCAATTGGATAGCCGTCCTGCTCGGCGGCCTCCTCAGCATGGCGCTCGGCTTCCTCTGGTACCTGGCCGCTGTTCGGCAAGCTTTGGCTTCGCAGCATCGGCAAGAAGGCGGAGGACCTCGAGAGCTCACAGGTGATCTACCTCCTCGCTTTCGTCGCCGCACTGGTAACCTGGGCCGCTCATCGCCGCGCTGATTGGCGGGCTCGGAGTCTCCACGTGGTGGCGGGGAGCGGTTGTCGGCGCAGTTGTCTCCGTCGGGATAGGGGCCGCGGCCCGCCCTGACGGCAACGGGCCTTGCTCCGCAACACGATCTCCTCCTGGCTGCTTTCGCTTTGTACAGGCTTCGCCCTGTACACTGTGGAGGGGGCCGTGTTCGCTCTCTGGAAGCTGTAGACTTTCGCAGGATCTACAGAATTCGCGGCCTTATTCCCTGACATGGGAAAGGTAGGACACAATCTGCCATTCCTGGTATAGGAGACCTTGAAATGAGAATTCGCTCGCACTTGGCCAATCGCTTCTATGGCCCCAACTATTATCGCAGCCACACTCGAGGTGTCGAGCCGCGATGACGGGGTAGTGCGCTTTGCGCCTTCACAGCCCCCGGGCTTCGGCTCGGGGGCTTTTTCATTCTTCGGCCGTAAGGAGGACGACATGGACCGCACGATCACCGAACAGGTCCGCACTCTCATGCAGGGAACCGAATACGGCGATGAAGGGCTGAAGCAGCGCATGACCGCTGAGCTCGCGGAGCGACTGGAAAAAGCGCGGACTGAAGGAAGGCCCCTGCGGGTCTATTGCGGCTTCGATCCGCGAACCTCGGATCTCCATATCGGGCATTCGGTTCCCATGCGGAAGCTCAGGCAATTCCAAGACTTCGGTCACGACGTGTCTTTCGTCGTAGGTACCTACACGGCTTGCATCGGCGATCCATCGGACAAGAGTGACCCGCGCGACGTCCTGGACCGTGATCGAGTCAGGGAGAACGGACGAACGTATGCGGGCGGGGCTTCCGCATCTTGGACCCTGAAGAGGACTCGGGTGCTTTTCAACGATAAGTGGCTCGCCTCTCTTTCCTTCGGCTGACATCATCGGCCTTGCGAAAAACTTCACCCTTCAGCAGTTCCTCGTACGCGACAACTTCCGTCACCGGTG
>CAVRZY010000041.1:0-12804 GCA_963725415.1 uncultured Acidobacteriota bacterium
GCCAGTCGCATGTGATGTGGAGCAAGCTGGCCGGGGCGGAGTGGTCCAAACCGCTCGAGATCAGCGGGCCCAGCGCCTGGGAGCCAGCCGCGGCCGCGGATTCCAAGGGCAACCTTTACGTTGCCTGGGACAGCTACCGCACCGGCAACTACGACATCTTCCTGCGGCGCATCGGCGCCGACGGCTCGCTGGGGCCGGTCGAGCAGGTCACCCGCGCGGCGCTGTTCCAGGCGCATCCCAGCCTGGCCGTGGACCCGCAGGACCGCCTCTGGGTGGCCTGGGACGAGGCAGGCGTCAATTGGGGCAAGGACTGGAACCATGAGGACTCCTGGCGGGCCGTGACGCTATACGCCGATCGGCGCCCCAGGATTGCGGTGCGCGAGGGCGGGCAGTGGAAGCAGCCGCTGGCGGATATCCGCGCGGCCGTGCCCAGGCGCTACAACCGCTACGTCGAGCTGCCCCGCATCACCTGCGACGCGGCGGGCCGCATCTGGGTGGACCTCCAGCTCCGCACGTCCACCGCCAACAACCGCGCCGACTACTGGTCCAACAACGGACGCTGGGAACATTTTCTCACCAGCCTGGAAGGCGACCGCTGGACGCCCCTGATGCCGATTCCGGAGAGCAGCTCGAGGCCCGAAGGTCCGTTCCGCGTCGAGCCCGCTCCCCACGGCGTCTGGATGGTCTGGACCAACGATAACCGGCCCTTCGGCCCCGCCGGCGGGCCCATGGCGAAAAGCGCGGCGACCAACGAGATCTTTGCCGCGTCGTTTGCCAGCTCAGCCGCTCCGCTGGCCCCGCAACTGGAGGGCTTCACGGAACCGGAGATGCGCGCCTTCCCGGTGCACGCGAATGAGGACTCCGACGTGACCCGCGTGCGCGCCTACCGCGCCACGGTGGGCGGCGCCACCTATCGCATCGTGCGAGGCGACTTCCACCGCCACACCGAGATCTCCGGCGACGGCCCCGGCGATGGCTCCCTGGAGGACTACGCCCGCTACATGCTCGATGTGGCGCAGATGGACACCGGCATCATCGCCGACCACAACGCGGGCAGCGACAACGAGTACACCTGGTGGCGCACCGAGAAGATGCACGACATTCTACACATCAAGGACCGCTTCACCGCGCTGTTCGGCTACGAGCGCAGCGTCAACTACCCGAACGGCCACCGCAACGTGGTCTTTGCGCAGCGCGGCGTGCGCACCCTGCCCATAAAGCCGGAGGAACAGAAAGGGCAAGTCAACAGCGGCGCCATCCTCTATCCGTATCTGCGCCAGAATCGCGGCATCTGCATGCTGCACTCGCTGGCCACCGGCCAGGGCAGCGACTATCGGGACAACGATCCCGAGCTGGAGCCGCTGGTCGAGATTTACCAGGGCTACCACGCCGGCTACGAGTATGAAGGCGCGCCCCGCGCCGAGACCGACAACTACCTGGTCCGGATTCACGGCGGCTACCAGCCGGCGGGCTTCTGGTGGAACGCCCTGGCCAAGGGCTACAAGCTGGGCGTCCAGTCCAGCTCCGACCATATCTCGACCCACTGCTCCTATGCCCTCATCTACACCCCTTCGACCGAGCGCGCCGATATCGTCGAGAGCATGCGCGAGCGCCACGCCTTCGCCGCCACCGACAACATCATCGTCGATTACCGGGCCGTCGATGCGCAGGGCCGCGAGCACATGATGGGCGAGGTGATCGAGGCGGCCGCCCCGCCCAAGCTGGTGGTGAAGATCATCGGCACCGACAAGATCACCGACGTCGATCTCATCAAGGACGGCAAGTTCGTCTTCGAAACTAAGCCCAACACCAACACCGTCGAGTTCACTTACGTGGACAACAACCCGGGCAGCGGGCAGAGTTATTACTACGTGCGGGCCATGCAGATCGACCGCAACCTGGCCTGGTCCAGCCCCATCTGGGTGAACTACGGCGGTAAACGCTAGCACTCCTTTCACCGCGGAGACGCAGAGGACGCAGAGATTACGCAGAGAAAATCGTTTCGAATTCCTACCGAGAACCCAGGATTACCGGCGCCGCCGGATTCCCCCAAAATCATCCTTCGGGTGCGGGATGTCGCAGAGCTCCTGGTCCGTGTACTGAATTCTCAAGGCGGCTGGTGGGAACTGGAGAGCCTGCGGGCTTTGCTCGGGAGTGAAGCCCGCTTCAGCAAGGCGCTGGGATATGATTTCGGGCCTGATCCCCGGCGTCCGGAATACGCTTTTCTGGCCACCGATGTCACGGAGGCGTATGGCGGGAGGATCCGCGACGCTAAGCGGTCCTTCGTCTTTCTGAACCTGGGGGCGCAGGGCATCGCCGGAGCGCTGGTCACGTTCGATCTCATCGTCACTGCCGATGCTGCGCAACGGGTCGAGTGGCTGATTCAAGACCTGGAGAAACCCCACGGAGAACGAAAGTGGAGACTCGAAAGCAGGACGCTCTCCTCGAAAAGAACGTCCGCCGAGACCCTGTTCCTGAACCTGCTGCAATTCGTGGACCCTGAGGCTGCCACGCCGCTGCCCGCAGGCGAGGTCTCCAGCGTGGAACTGGCCGGGGTTCGCCTGGCCGACAGGGTCGTGCTCTTCCACGCTGATACTACCAGCGCGCGCGGCGCAGTGTCGTTTTCCGTCACCGGCGGCGGCACTCTGAAGTACCTTGTAACCGGCCTTGCTCCGGGCACGTGGGAGGTGTGGTGGAACGGCTGGCTGGAGGATCCGCAAGCTTTTGTGGATCCGAAAGCAGGGGCGCTGTACTTCGAGGGTCCTCCGGGCAGCTACTTTCTTCGGAGGCGCGGCGTTTGAGTGGGGTCAGGCTTTCAGCCTGCCGCCGGGCTCCCGCCCGGCGCCCCGCTGATCTCCCTAACCTTCGCAAAAAACGCCCGTTTGCGCTCCGTGTTGAGGCCCCAGTTGACGGGCGGGGATTGGTAGCCGTCCACGTAGTTGTTCTTGCCGGGAGCGAAGTAGCCCCAGGAGCAGTATTCGCGGATAGCCGCCACCATGTTGTTGAGCGGCTGCTCGAAATCGAAGTGGTCATCCTCGTTGAAAAGGATGGGCATGGGGCGGTAGCCGGGGACGCGGCGGGCCTGCCGCACCATTTCCGAGATGCGGTTGGGGTCCTTGACGCCGTTGCCGTGCATCAGCAGAAAATCGGCGCTGCGGACCACGTTCTCGCGCGGCACGGCGCCGCCGCCGTAACTGGTGCTGGCGAGCAGGCGGCGGCCGCTGCGGCGGCGCGCCTTGACGCGCTCGATCAGCTCGTGCACGCGCTCCGGCTTCAGGATCTCGTGATCGTACCGCTTCACGTCACACTCGTTGTCCACCTCGATCAGGATGTTGCGGTAGCCGCGGTCGAAGATCCAGTCCACGGTGTTGTCCACGGCGCGCAGGATGGCCGCCTCGTCCTTGAGCCGCTGATCCTGGCCGAAGTAGAAAATGCCCAGGATGACGGCCATGCCAAGCTGGTCGGCACGATCCAGAATGCGCTCCAGGCGCACCATGTACTCGGCCCGGAAGTCGCCCGTCTCGATGAGCGCGGAGTTGTGCCAGGGCTGGTCCTTGGAGTAGCCTTCCGGGCTGCCGCCCTGAAGGTTGATGGTGAAGGCCAGAAGGCCGTGACGCCGCCACTCCGGCATGGCGGCGATGAATTCTCGGGTGTTGCGCTCGGGGTCCCAGCGGCCGGTGTCAGGATAATTCCAGCGGGGGCGGGTTTCCGGATTCAGGTCGTCGAAGATTCCCTGTACCATGCGGGAGTTCAGCAGCAGGCCCTCGATGCGATGCCCCTGCCAGGTGCGTCCCTGGTAGGTCGGGCGGCCGTTGATCAGGAACCGGTCGCTGTCGATGGCGACTTCGGTTCTGCGGCTCTGGGCGGCGGCCGCGGCCACCAGTCCAAGAGAAAACTCACGTCGAGAGAGATCGGGTTTCATGCCGCAGGAAATTCTACCACGCGCGTTCGTGTATATTGATCGCATGCTGACCCGAAGGCAGATTGTTGGCGCCATGGCCGCCGCAGTTCCGGCGCGCCCCAGCTCCGCGCGGAAACCGAACTTCCTGTTCCTGATCGGGGACGACCACGCCGGGTATGCGATGGGCGCGGATGGCAACCCCTTGGCGGAAACGCCCAATCTCGACCGGCTGGCGGCCGAGGGAACCCGCTTCGCCCGGCACTACTGCAACTCGCCCGTATGCACTCCCTCGCGGCAGAGTTTTTTCACGGGCCAGATGCCACACATGGCCGGCGTAACGCGCCTGCCCACACCGCTCTCCGAAGACAAACCTACTCTGGCGAAGCAACTGCGCAAAGCCGGCTACCAGACGGCGGTCTTCGGCAAGATGCACTTCAACCGCCCCGCCGCCCCGGGCCTGCACGGCTTCGATGTGATGGTCACTGAGCGGGAATTGCAGCAGCAGTGGATGGCACAGGTGAAACCGAAGCCCGTGCCGGACGGCGTCAAGACCAAGCCCGCCTGGCGGCCGTTCAAGGACCCCGCGCGCATCTGGCTGAACGCAGACAAGCTGCCCTTCCCGTGCTACGACGAACAGATGAAGTCCACCGTCCTGGTGCGGCTGGTCGAGCGGTTCCTGGAAGAGAACAAAGGTACCCCGTTTGCCATGTGGGCCAGCTTCCAGGAGCCCCACTCGCCGTTCGACTTTCCGATCGAGGACCGGGACCGCTTCGACGCTGCCCGCTTCGCTCCGCCGCGCGTGGGGCCGGAAGACGCCCGGCAGATTCCGCTGATCTTCCGCGAGCTGACGGATGCCGACAAGCGCGGCATCAACGCGGCCTTTTACGCCTCAGTGTACTTCCTGGACCGCAACATCGGCAGAGTGCTCGAGAAACTGAGGAAGCTGAACCTGGAAGACAATACCTTGGTGGTGTACATCGGCGACAACGGCTATCTGCTCGGCCACCATGGCCGGTTCGAGAAGCACTGCGGCTACGAGGAGGCGCTGCGCGTGCCTTTGATAATGCGTCTTCCAGGTCGAATCCGCCGCGGCGTGGCGAGGGACTTGACCGAGATGATCGACCTCCCGGAGACCATCCTGGATCTGCTGGGCGCCGATCCCCTGCCGGTGCAACATGGGCAGAGCCTGCGTCCCTATCTCGAGGGCAAGAAGATGAACAGCCCGCGCCAGTACATCTTCAGCGAGTACCTCGAAAACGAAGAGGCTTTCATTCGCACGGATCGCTGGAAGTTAATCTTCTGCTCCGGCAAGCGAGCCAGAGGGGATGGGTACCTGATCGAGAATCCGACGCCGGGGCGATATGTCAGGCTCTACGACCTCAAGCAGGACCCCGGCGAGTTCACCGATCTGGCCGCGAAGCACCCCGACGTAGTGGCGCGGCTCCAGGGCCTGATGCTGGAGCGCTTCCGCAAGACGCATCCCGAGGCCGAGAAGGAGCCAGTCGGCCTGGGTCGCGAAGAAGCCATCGAGTGGTACTTGCGGCCTCGGGATGTTTAGCCCGGATCACCTCACCGCTTTCCTGACTGGAACAGCAAAGGAACAAACTCGGCCAGGTAGCGCCGCCACACCAGCCAGGTGTGCGCGCCTTCAGTCACGCGAAGCACATGCTTGATGTTGTGCTTGGTGAGGCTCTCGTCGAGCCGCTTGGCTCCCTGGAGAAGGAAGTCCTGAGCGCCGCAGCCGATCCAGAACAGGCTCAGCTTCCTATTGGTCGCCTCGGGGGCGGCCAGCAGGGCTTGGTAGCGGGTTTCGAAATCGTCTCCCGAGCCGGCGCTGAAAACTCCGATCGCGCCGAACAGGTCCAAGTGGCCCAGCCCCACGCTCAGCGCCTGCGCCCCGCCCATGGATAGGCCGGCAATGGCGCGGTTCTTCGGACCGGCGGCCAGGCGGTATTTCGAGGCCACCGCGGGCATGACGTCCTTCAGCAGGTCCTCCTCGAACAGCTTGGTATTCTGCCCGCGCACGGCCGGCCGCATGTCGCCGGCGGGCGCCGCGTGGCCCAAGGGCATCACCACGAGCATCGGCTTTGCTTTACCCTCCGCCAGAAGGTTGTCCAGGATCAGGTTGGCGCAGCCGAACCAGGTCCACTCGCCTTCGGTGTCGCCGGCGCCATGCAGGAGGTACAGCACCGGATAGCGCGCGGATTTCTTTTTCTCGTAGCCCGGCGGAGTGTAGACATAGAAGCGCCGGACCGCGCCCAGCGTGGAGGACTTGTACCAGTTCACCTGGACGGCGCCGTGTGGAACGTCGCGCACTTCATGCGGCAGCGGCGGGGCGCCGGGCACTTCCAAGACGCTGGTGGTCGAAGACCGCACCCCCAGCTTCACCCGCGGGTTCCTGGGATCCAGGATGGCTACCCCGTCCAGCGACAACGAGTACGAGTAGGTGTCCGGCTGTAGCGGCCCCACCGTTACGCTCCAGACGCCTTGTTCGTCCTTCACCAGCTTTTCGCGCGCCTGTCCCGGCATCCAATCGCCGCGCAGGGTGACCTCGGCGGCTTTCGGGGCCCGCAGACGGAAGGTGACGCGGCGGTCGGCGTGCACCTCGGGCGAAACCAGAGTATCGACTTCCTGGGCTGGGCGGGCCGGCGGCGCCTGAGCGAAGCCGCCAGCGCCGCTCGCCAGCCCCACCGTCAGGGCAACAGTGACAAGTCTCATGAGTCCTCCCTTGCTCATGGTACAGCCTCAGCAACGACCGAAGCGTGTGCTACCGAATGGCCAGCGTCACCCCTGCCTGGCTGCTGGTGCCACCGATGGTCACGACGACAGGCACTGCGTTCCCGGAAGGAGCGCCAGGGGGGATCTTGACGTTTATCTGTAGCAGCCCCACCACCATGCCTGGGGCGCTGCCAGCATAGGCTACCTCCGCCGAGGCGCCCCCAATCGTCACCGACACCGGAAGTTGCGGTTTGGGCAGAAGCTGGGCGCTCGCCAACACCCCATCCGCCACCTGGGGATCCGTCATCCCCTCGCCGGTGCCATATAGGAGCACCCAAGTATCCTTCTGGGCGGGATTGGACTGGGAGTTCACACTGTAGTCCTGGTTGAGGAACGCGCCCTGTCCCTTCCCGCTGGAATCCAAGGTAAACAATCCAGGTGCGCTGGGTGAAACTTGCAGAGTAACTGCTTCGGTTCTCTCGCCCTTGTACTCAACCTGCACGCGCGTGCTGGCCTGCCCCCCGACGGCATAGGGCACGATGGCGGCGATCTGGCTGGCCGAAACGTAAATCAAAGGTGCCGGGATCCAGTCGAACAGAACGCGCGTGTCGGCCAGCACCGTGGCTACCTGCCCGAATTCATTGAGCCGCAGTGTGGTCAGCGTGGGTGGCCCGAAATTGAAGCCGAAGATAGTGACGATTTCTCCCGGCGAAATCGGGCCAGTGGCGAAGCTGGCGCCATTGACCACTCCCGAGACGCGCATCACCGAAGGCCCGGAAGCGATGGTGATCGAGAAAATCAGGCTGGCCGTCGCATTCGTGTTATCGGCCACCTGCACCGTGAAGCTGAACGAGCCGGCCGTGGTGGGCGTGCCGCTCAGGGCGCCGGTGTCCTGAGCGAGAGTCAGGCCGCCTGGAAGCGAGCCAGGCGGGACCGACCACTTATAGGGCGGCGTGCCTCCGCTAGCTTGAAGCGTCGCCGAGTAGGCCGTTCCAACAGTTCCGCCGGGCAAGGAAGTCGTGGTGATGCTGAGGACAACTCCCGTGGGGTTGATCGTAACAGTGTAGTTTCGGGTGCCCGCCCCTTGGAGGGTGTCGGTCACCGTGACGGTGAAGCTGAACAAACCTGCTGCCGTGGGCCTGCCGCTCAGCAGGCCGGTGTAGAGGTCCAGTGCCAGGCCGGGGGGAAGGGAACCCGACACCGCCCACCTGTAGGGCGGATTTCCTCCCGTCGCTTGGAGCTGCTGCGAATATGCCGCCCCAACCGTCCCAGCAGGCAGGGGCGAGGGCGTCGTGAGGATGGGACGAGGCAGCAACGGCTCCCGCACTTTCAGCACAAAGCCTTCGGACCAGCCACCCATGGTGTTGCGCAGGCTGCCGGTCGTCAGCGGGAAGTCGCTGGATTCGGTCCAGCCCGACACGTAGGCGGTGCCGCTCGAGTCCACCGCGATACCCCAGCCCGTGTCCGAGGCGATCCCGCCCAGGAAAGTCGAGTACCAGATCAGACCCGCGCTCAGGTTCAGTTTTGTCAGGAACACGTCGGTGCCGATGTAAGTCCCGGCGTAGACCTTGGACGAGTCCCCAGGATCCACCGCCACCGCCTTGACCACCCCGGCCGTCAGGCCGCCCCGTACCCGGCTCCAGTTGTTCCCGCTATTAATGCTCTTGAACAGGCCCCCTCCGTCGGTGCCGGCATAAAGCGTGGCCGGCGTCGAACGATCAATGGCCATGCCATGCAGAAAAGGATAGCTCAACCCGGTGTCCGACCAAGTCCACCCGACTCCGGCATTCGTGCTCTTGCACAGCGCGCCCCAGGCGGCCGCGTAGAGGATCGCCGGATTCACCGGATCGATGGCGAGAGCCTCGATGGTGTCCCAGCAGTAGCCGGGACCCAACCAATCAGATCCGCCATTGCTGCTCCTGTAGATGCTGCCATCCCAGAAGCCCGAATAGAGGTTGTTTGAATTGAACGGATCGACGGCGATGGCCGTCGCGTCCAGGACCTCCCCCAAGCCCCGATTAATCGCATTCCAGGTGCCTCCCGTGTCGGCGCTCTTGAAAACCCCCAGCGGCGTGCCCGCATACAGGATGGCTGAGTTCTTGGGATCCACGGCCAGTGCGTATGCGCCCGTATCCCCGAAGCCGATTCTGGCCCAGCTCGCGCCGGCGTTGGCGCTCCGATAAACCCCTCGCGTGGTGACCGCGTAGAGAACTGCCGCGTTGAATCCGTCCTGCACCAGAGCGCTCACGTCGCCGCTGATGCCGGAGCTGCTTACAGCCCAGGTATTGCCCCAGTCGGTGCTCTTGAAGACGGCGGTGCCCGGTCCGGCGGCATACAGGGTGCTTGGGGTTCTGCTATCGATGAGCAAGGCGGCGATGTGGTTGGTGCCCAGCCCGGTGTTGCTCTCCGTCCAGGTGCCTCCACGGTCCCCGCTCTTGAACACTCCGCTGCCTCCGCTATGGGCAGATTGTAGGGGACTCACCGTCGGAAAGTTGGTGGATTCGGTTTCACCCGTCACGTAGACGTTACCGACCCTGTCCAAGACAATGCCATTGCCGATTTCGTTGTAACTGCCCCCCAGGAAGGTGGAGTAAACCAGGCCGCTGCCGGCGGGGTTGACTTCAGTCACGAAAGCGTCGCTCGCGCCGCCGAAAGCGGTCTGCAACGCCCCTGGAGTGGTGGGATAGTCGCTCCCAAAAGCCCGCCCTGTTACATACGCGTTTCCGGAGCTGTCCACGGCCACTCCCCAGCCGTCGGCCGGCCCCAAAAAGGTGGAATATCCGAAGCTGCCGCCGTCACTTTCCAGTTTCGTCAGAAAGGCTCCAAAGTTGGTCGCCGCTCTGTACGCTCCAGGAGTCGTCGGAAACCCGGGTGAGGCGTAACCTGTAACGAAGGCCCGGCTCGAACTATCCAGCGTCAGACCCTGCCCATAATCGTAGCCGCTGCCGCCCAGATAAGTGGAATAAACCAGGCCGGTGCCAGTCTGGTTTACCTTTGTCACGAAGGCGTCCGTTCCGCCGCCAAAACTCCGCTGAACAGCGTTCGGCGTGGTGGGATAATCGCTCGAATACGTGTATCCTGTGACAACGGCGATTCCGGAAGAGTCCACCCCAATGGCATAGCCGTAATCGCTCCGGCTGCCCCCAAGATAGGTCGAGTAGAGCAGCATGTTGCCTGTCGAGTTCAGCTTTGCTGCGAAGGCGTCCGCGGAACCGCCCAGCGCCGTCCGGAAAGCACCCGCAGTCGTGGGGAAACCGCTAACTGCCACTCCCGTTACATAGGCGTTGCCCTCGTTGTCAACTGCCAGGCCCCAGCCAGAGGTCTGACCCAGGTAGGTCGAGTAGATCAGCGTGCTACCCGCCGAGTCCAGCCGGGATACAAAAGCACACCAGCAACCGGGCGAACTCACCCTATAAGCCCCAGTCGTGGTGGGAAAGTCGCGGGAACATGTGGAGCCTGCCACATAGATGTCGCCTCCGCTGTGGACGCTGATACCGTATACCGTCTCCGAACTGTTGCCACCCAGGTAAGTAGAGAAGCTCAACGTCGGATCGATAACCAGCGGCCGCGATCTGTCGTAGTTCGCCACCTGGAAGGCCACCCGGTTGTCTGCTTTGAGCACATACCGGCCTTCGATCAGGCTGCGGCCCCGCGGCGTCTCCTGATAGACCAGGGGCTTGTGCTGGCGCAACTCGCCATCCGGCAGGCGCAGCACCAGGTCGCCGCCAGGATCTACGCTCAGCCCCTCTGCTCCTTCGAAGGCCAGTTCAATCTTGGAGGGATCAGCGCCGCCCGATACGACAAAGTCGTACTCGAGCTGCCGCTGGTTGCCGTAGTAGACCAGGTCCACGCCGGGATAGACGCCCCGACCCTGACTTTGGCGTACGTGGGAATGTTGGTGCGCCAGCGTGCCGGGTCACTTCCGGTGAAGTAGTTGCTCTTGCCGGGCAGCCGGTCCAGGCCCTCCAGGGAGGGCCGCGGGTTGCCGCCCACCAGTTTCATGCGCATGACGGAGGCCGCGCCTGGTGACCAGTCTTCTGGCAGAGGGCGCCGGTCGCGGCTTGCCGCGCGCGCGCCGCCAGTCCGTGGCGAGTCCACAGCCAGCACAGTCTCTGTGCCGGTCAGGAAAACGGTCAGGCCATTGCCCCGCGAAAGAAACTTCACCCCCGCATCCGCCTGGCCCCGGTTCAACTCAAAGCTGAGCGGGAGGTTTCTGTAAAGCTCACTCACCCGGGCTTCTTCCGCCCGGGCTGCCGAGAGCCGGGAATTCTTTCCCTGGTCGGCTGAACGCCCCTGGGCCGTCGAAGCGGCCCCCGCCAACAGCAGTAGCAAACTGATCGCAACGCCGGTGCGGTTACGCAAGCTTTTCATGGAAATGTCCTCCAACAGAGACCGGACTACTACGGATGCCCGCATTTCTTGTATTGAGACACAAATACCACAATTCCATCCGAGTTTTCCATTTCTTCGTGGGCCGGCAGCATTGCCTGAAAACCCCCAGCACGAGGTGGCACAGGCCTCTGGCCTGTGTGGCCAGGTGAACCTGTGGTGCCCGGGGCGGGGCTCGAACCCGCACGGACCTCACGGTCCAAAGGATTTTAAGTCCTTTGCGTCTGCCGGTTTCGCCACCCGGGCGTGGCTAGCAAGACCCTTCAGCCCCATTATAGTGAACACGCCGGCGCCGCACTCGCTCCAGTCCACGCATTCGGTCGAATCGTGAGTGGCCCAGAACGCCCGCTCCTCATCCTCGCCGTGAAATTCCGGTAGCCTCCTGCCCGTCCGGTTCCTCTTGATAACGAGCCACAGGCCTCCCTTTCCTTCCTCGGCCACCAAAGGTGCGTTGAAGAACACCTCCTGGCAGGCAAACGCGTGGGCCGGAGCGTTGACCTCGCACGGCGCTGCCATGGGCGCCAAGGACGGCCTTGCCAGCCCACCGAGCGGCAGCCGACCACGTTGTAAGCAGGCGCATTACTGCTTTCTTTCAGGGCGCAAGTCGCCGCTGGGGGGAATAATCGCGCACGAGATGAGCCTTGCCCTCCCCAGTTTCACAACGGCCAACTCCGCAATTCGCGTGATTCGGGGACAGGCGCGAATGTCGCCGCTCTTGCGAAATTCGTGGCCTGTACCCGAATTACTGTTCCTGCATTAGCCCGCTCAACGGAACGGGTGGAGGTCAAATACAATTCCAGGTTGCATTCACTCCCGAAAGTGTGGATGCTATTCACATGAATCGCAGAAACTTCATTCAGACTTCCGCCGCCGGTTTCGCCGTGCCCATCTTCGGCGCACAGGCAAGCAAGAAATACCGTACCGCCCTCATCGGGTCGGGATGGTGGGGCATGAACATCCTGAACTGCGCCATGCAGTCGGGCGAGTGCAAGGTGGTCGCCATGTGCGACGCCGACCAGAACCAACTGGACCCGGCTGCCGCCAAGGTCCAGCAGCTCTCCGGCGACCAGCCGAAAAAGTACAAAGACTTCCGCGAACTCCTCGACAAAGAGAAGCCGGAAATCGCCATCGTGGCGACGCCAGACCACTGGCATCCTCTGGCTATGATCGCCGCCGTCAAGGCCGGCGCGCACGTCTACGTCGAGAAGCCCATCTGTCACACCATCCAGGAAGGCCGCGCTATGGTCAAGGCGGCCCGCGCCAACAACCGCGTCGTCCAGGTGGGCCTGCATCGCCGCGTTTCGCCGCACAACATGTCCGGCATGGAGTTCCTGAAATCAGGCAAGGCGGGCAAGATCGGCATGGTCCGCGCCTTCGTGCATTACCCGGGCGGGCCGGGCCAGAAGACTCCGGACTCCGACCCGCCCTCAGGCCTCGACTGGAACCTGTGGTGCGGCCCCGCACCTCTGCGGCCCTTCAACGCGGCTATCCACCCCAGAGGCTTCCGCCAGTTCCTGGACTACGCCAACGGCACTTTGGGCGACTGGGGTGTCCACTGGATGGACCAGGTCCTGTGGTGGACCGAAGAGAAGTATCCCAAGAAGGTCTTCTCCACCGGCGCCCGGCACATCAAGCGGGACTCGACTGACGCGCCCGACACCCAGGTGGCCAGCTACGAATTCGAGTCCTTCACCCTGGTCTGGGAACACCGGCAATACGCCGGCAACGAGGCCGAGAAGGCCAACCTCGGCTGCTACTTCTACGGCACCGAAGGCACCTTCCACATGGGCTGGCTG
>CAVRZY010000042.1:0-8175 GCA_963725415.1 uncultured Acidobacteriota bacterium
CGGGTCGAGGCGCCGGAGGCAATGATCAGGGTGCGAGTGTCGAGCCAGTCGTCGTCGATTTTCAGGCGGAAGGGCCTTCCGCTCAGGTCGGCTTCGGCAACCGAGCCGTTAATGTACTCCGCTCCGAAGCGCTGCGCCTGGGCCTTCATATTCTCGACCAGGTCGGGTCCATTGATCCCTTCGGGGAAGCCCGGGAAGTTCTCGACCAGGGTGGTGAGGGAGAGCTGGCCCCCCGGCTCATGGCCCATCACGATCAGAGGGTTCAGGTTGGCCCGTGCGGTGTAAATGGCAGCGGTGTTGCCGGCGCAGCCGGATCCAACGATAACCACGTTGCGCATACCAAGGTTATGCTAGCAGTTTTGCCGCGCCTGCTCAGCCCAGCCACGCCATCACCAGCCGGTTGGTAAGCAGGGCACCGAGGTAGGCGAGCGCGCCCAGGTAGGCGAACTGGAAGGCCGGCCACTTCCAACCCGCCGTCTCGCGGCGCACCACGGCCACCGTCGAGGCGCACTGCATGGCGAAAGCGAAGAAGACCAGGAGTGCCACGGCGCCGCCGGGCGCCAGGTCGTGCTGGAGAGCGCGCTGGAGGCCCAGCGAGCGGGCGTCGGGCTCCATGCCATGGATGGCGCCCAAAGTGCCGACGATTACCTCACGCGCCGCCAGAGAGGTGACCAGCCCGACCCCAATTTTCCAGTTGAATCCCAGCGGCCGGATGGCGGGTTCGAGAGTGCGGCCGAGGAGGCCCGCCAGGCTGTCCTCGATACGCGGCATTTTCCCGTCTTTGAGCGGAAGGTGAGCCAGGATCCAGAGCGCTACCGCCACCGTCAGGATCACGGTTCCGGCGCGGCGGAGGAAGATTTTCAAGCGATCCAGGAGGCGCAAGGCCAGCGAGCGTAAGGTGGGCCGGCGGTAGGGCGGCATCTCCAGGAGGAAGGGCGTCCGCTCGCTCCTGAGCACCGAGGACTTCAGCACCAAGGCCGTGCCGAAGGCGGCCAGGAACCCCAGCAGGTACAGGCCCAGCAGGGCGGCCGCGCGGGTCCCCAGGAGCGGACCGAGCAGGGGGCGCTCGGGCAGGAACGCGGCGATCACTAGCGTGTAGACCGGCAGCCGGGCCGAGCAGGTCATCAAGGGGGCGATCAGGATGGTGGCGATGCGGTCGCGCTTGCTCTCGATGGTACGGGTGGCCAGGATGGCGGGGACCGCGCAGGCGTAAGCCGAAAGCAAGGGGATGAAGGACTTCCCCTGCAAGCCCACGCGGGCCATGGTGCGGTCGGCGATCAAGGCCGCGCGGGCCAGGTAGCCGGAGTCCTCCAGGATTCCAAGGAACAGGAACAGCAGCAGGATCTGGGGCAGGAAAACCAGCACCGAGCCCACGCCGCTCCATACGCCCTCCACCAGCAGAGAGCGCAGGAGGGAATCGGGGAGCCCGGCGGCGATGCCGGTCCCGGACCAGGCAATCAGCGACTGCACGCCATCCATCAGGGGCCTTGCCCAACAAAACAGCGCCTGGAACACCGCCACCACCACGGCGGCGAGGATCAGCGGGCCGCCGATCGGGTGCAGGAAGACCGCATCCAAGCGACGGGTCCACAGGGACGGAGCGGGGGCTTGATAGGAGGCCTGGCGGCCCACGCGCGCGGCCCAGGCCCGGCAGTGCGGGACGTCATGGAGGATGGGCAACTCCAGCGGGGCTGGAGCGGCCCCTCGCTCGGCCAGGAACTGGAACACCGGCTCGAGGCCCTGGCCTTCGATTGCGCTGATGAGGGCCACCCTTGCTCCCAGTTGCCTAGCGAGCGCGTCTACGTCTACTTCGCCGCCGCGGCTCCTGAGGTCGTCCGCCATGTTCAACAGCACCATGCTGGGCACGCCTAACGCCAGAATGGGCGCGGCCAGCATCAAATGCCGGCCGAGGTTGGTCGAGTCCAGGATCAGCAGCACGGCATCGGGGCGGGGGAAACCGTCCATTCCTCCGCTCAGGATGTCGTGCGCGACCTGCTCGTCTTCGGAACGGGGCGAGAGGCTGTAGATGCCGGGCAGGTCGATGAGCGAGACTTCCCGGCCGTTTTCGAGCCGGACACGGCCCAACCGCTGCTCGACGGTCACCCCAGGGTAGTTGGCAACCTTCTGCCGCAGGCCGGTGAGGCGGTTAAACAGGGTGGACTTGCCGGAGTTGGGGGGTCCGACAATGGCTACGATACGGGGTGTGCCGCGTCCGGGGGAATCCAGCCGGGGCGGCACCCTCACACAGGCGCCGCAACCGTGCTCATCGCTCATACTGGGTCTTGGTTGCCGGTCGGCGGATCCTGGCGCAACTTAAGACGAGCGGCGGTTTCGCCACGCAACGCGATCTCCGCGCCATCCACGCGGAAGACTCGCGGGTCCCCTCCGGGAGCGCTGCCTGCGGCCGTGACGGGCTGGCCGGGCAGGAACCCCAGCTCCATCAAGCGGCGGGAGAGGTCTTCGGGGAGGTCCAGGCGATCCAAGATGCCGTGCTCGCCCGGGCGTAAATCGAGCAGGCTGGCGGGGGCGCGCTGCCGGTTCTTATTGAAACTGGATTGCAGCAAGCTCCAGTATAGATCATCGCCATGCCACGGTGTCAAGGGGGCCGCACCGGAGCGTCGGCCGGGGTATGCCAATCATTTGCAGAAAGCCCTGGCGTTCGGGCGTCTCCCGGAGGGGCTCCCTGGCGAGCGCTAGTCAGCAGGCGGACGGCTGATTGTTGATGGCTGAAGGCTTCCCCGTGCTACAATCGTCGCGGTGCTGGACGCTCCTCCCAAGCAAGCCTATTCCCGCCAGGAAGCCCGGCGAGTTCTGGGGGTTTCCGAGGGGCAGCTCCGAAGCTGGGAGAAGCAGGGACTGGTTCCGCACCTGGACGCTTTCGCCTTCTCCGACCTGATTGCCCTGCGCACCTTGCAGAAGCTCCGGAAGGACCGCGTATCCGCCACGCGAATCCGGTGTGCGGTGGCGGCAATTCGCCGGAAGCTTGGGGACGTGGGCGATCCGCTCAGAGAGTTGAAGCTGTTTTGTGAGGGCAGGAAGGTGGCGGTCCTGATCGACGGGCAGAAGATGGAGGCGGTTTCCGGGCAACTATTGCTGGACTTCGACCAGGAGGAGCTGAACCGGTTGCTGTCATTTCCGCAACCCCGGGAATCGCGGGCCCGCCCGGGGGTGGCGGCGGCCCAGGAGAGGGAGGCGGAGCTATGGTTTCAAAAGGGCCTGGAGCTGGAGAAGACCGGGGCGCCGGTTCAAGAGATCATCCGGGCTTACGAACAGGCCATCGCACTGGACGCCAGTTCGGCCGGGGCCTTGGTGAACCTGGGAACGGTCCACTTTCATCTGCGCGGCTGGCGGGAGGCGGAAGAGTGTTACGCGAAAGCCCTCCAGGTGGATCCGACCTACGCCCTGGCGCATTTCAATCTGGGGAATCTCTACGATGAGACCGGCGACCGCGACCGGGCCCTGGCGCACTACGAGGCCGCCTTGCGGGTGAACCCGAACTACGCTGACGCGCACTACAACCTGGCCTTACTGTGCCAGGGCCGTGGGGAGTTGATGAACGCCGTGCGTCATTGGACGATCTACCTCAAGCTGGATCCCGCGAGCTCCTGGGCCATCATTGCGCGCCGCGAACTGGAGACGCTGCGCCGGGCGACCGTGGTTCCTGGTTCGAGGCCCCAGCGGGAGGGGTCGGGCGGGAGCAGCGCGTCGTAGGGAGCCGTCAAATGAACGAGCTGGAACTGCTTAAGCGTGTCCGCTCCAAGGTGCCACCACCGGGCCGCCAGATTGGGCTGGGCATCGGGGATGATTGCGCGGTTTTCCGGCAGCCCGGCGCCAAAGAGGACCTGCTGATAACCACCGACATGCTGATCGAGAATGTCCATTTCCGCCGGGAGACTCATCCCGCCGGGGCGGTGGGGTGGAGGGCTTTGGCGCGCGGGCTAAGCGATATTGCGGCGATGGGCGGGACGCCGCGCTTCTGCTTGGTGTCGCTGGCGCTGGCGCCGTGGGCCGATGGGCGGTGGGTGGACGCGTTCTATAGAGGCTTTCTGCGGCTGGCGAAGCAGACCGGGACCGCGCTGGTGGGCGGGGACCTGGCGCATGCGGAGCAGGTGGTCTGCGATGTGGTGGTCTGCGGGTCGGTCGAGAAGGGAAAAGCGATGCGGCGCGACCGGGCCCGGCCCGGCAACCGGATTTACGTGAGCGGGCCGTTGGGGGCCTCGGCCCTGGGTTTGCGAACCCGGCGCGGGGAAGCCTGGAGGCGCCATCTGCGCCCCCAGCCCAGGCTGGAGCTGGGCCGGCTTCTGCGGGCACAATTCGGCGTGGCGGCGGCGATGGACCTGAGCGATGGCCTGTCGTTGGACCTGCACCGGCTGTGCCTGGAATCCGGCGTGGCTGCCGAACTTGAGGGATCGCTTCCCATCTTCCCCGGCGCCACTCTCGAAGATGCCCTTCACGGCGGGGAGGATTATGAGCTGTTGTTCACCGTGCGGCCCAATGTTTCTCCGCCGGGAACGCGGATCGGCACGATTCGAAAGGGCAAGCCGGGAGTCGTGCAGTTTTCGGGACGCCCGCTGGCGCTTCGGGGATACGACCATTTTCGGTAATGCCTCAGTCTCGGGGGCCGTGGGACGAGCTTCAGCTTGTCTCGGGCGGTATTCGAAAGGCGTCCGGACAGGCTGAAAGCCTATCCCACTCCGGTGCACAGGCCGTTGCCCCCGAGACTGAGGCAGTACCATTTTCGCGAACGGTTGCTGGCGGTGAAGTGAGCTTTTGCTGCATAATACACACGATGTTCAAAACTATCGCTCTCACGCTTGCTTTGACTATGACCGTATCGGCTGCTGTGCGCATCGAGAAGATCAACTACCGAGGCTGGCCCAACAGCTATCGGATCTCGAACGGGGAGATCGAGCTGGTGATCACCGGCGACGTGGGGCCGCGGATCATTCACTGCGGCTTCGTGGGGGGACAGAACCTCCTTAAAGAGTACCCGGAGCAGCTCGGCAAGAGCGGCGAGCCGGCCTTCGTGTTGCGTGGCGGGCACCGCATCTGGGTGGCGCCGGAGCAACTCGCCACGACCTGGGCGCCGGACAACGTCCCGGTGAAGATTGACGTGCGGGGCGAGGTGCTGGAAGCCACGGCCCCGGTCGAGCCCTCCACCGGGCTCGAAAAACAAATCATCGCCAGAATGTCAGCTTCCGGGACCAGGGTGGAGGTGTTGCACCGGGTGAAAAACACCACCGCCTGGGAGATTGAATTCGCGCCCTGGGCGCTGACCATGATGGCGCAGGGAGGAACGGCGATCACCGGGTTCCCGCCGCGCGGCAAGCATCCGGAGGTGTTGCTGCCGACCAACCCGCTGGTGATGTGGGCCTACACGGATTTCTCCGACCCCCGCTGGAAGTTCACCAAGAAGTACCTGGTCTTACGGCAGGACCCCAAGAATGCCGAGCCACAGAAAATCGGGCTGTTCAACAAGCAGACCTGGGGCGCATACCTGCTGGGAACTGACCTTTTCGTGAAGCAGGTCACGGCCGAGCCGGGGCGCACCTATCCCGACTTCGGCTGCTCGTTCGAGAGTTTCACCAACGCCGAGTTTCTGGAACTGGAGACGCTGGGGCCGCTGGGCAAGGTTGAGCCCGGCAAGGCGGTCGAGCACACCGAGCGCTGGAGCCTGCGCAAGAACGTGCGGATTTCGCAGTTCAGCGACGCGGAGCTGGACAAGGCGCTGCTGCCGGTGCTGGGCCGCTGAGGGCGCTGGCAGGGGAGCAGCTTCGCTACGGTCACGTCCCCGTCGGTGATGGGAGACGAAAGCGGAGGCTCTGAACTCCTGAACTCGAGGAGTTTGGCCTGAACCCAATTCGTGGCGCACGCTCTTAGCGTGCCGTCTCGGCACTCGTGCCGAGACGCGCTGTCCCGGTTCGAGAGAAGCACTGGCGTCGAGAGGAGTCTCGACGCGGCAGGCTGAAGCCCGCGCCACATCTTCGCTGGAACTCCGGTCTGGCCAGAAATCCGGCCTAGAATGTTCCAGTCGCCTCTTGCTATGCTTGAGAGGGATGGGAACCGGTCGAGCGCCGTCACCGATTTTCATCAACCGCCCCGTCGAAGGTTGTGGGGACGCCTCCCTCCTCCCAACGCCCAAACGTGTGCCCAAGCTGATTGCCTTCGGCTGGTACGGCGGAAAGTTCAATCACCTCAATTGGCTGTTGCCGCTGCTTCCGGCCTGTCACCACTACTGCGAACCGTTCGCCGGTTCCGCCGCAGTTCTGTTGAATCGCGACCCCTCTCCGGTGGAGACCTACAACGACATGGACGGAGAAGTGGTCAATTTCTTCCGCGTGCTCCGGGATCAGAAGGATGAGCTCATTGAGGCGATTGGACTGACGCCGTTCTCTCGTGAGGAGTTCTATGTCGCGCTGTCCAGGAGGCAGAACAACATCTCCGACCTCGAGAGAGCGCGGCGGTTTTTCGTCAGGGCACGGCAAGCCCGGACAGGACTTGCTCAGACGGCCTCCCTTGGAAGATGGGCGAACTGCAAGAACACCAGCCGAGCCGGCATGTCTGGTGTCGTTTCCAGGTGGCTTGGGAGCATCCAGGATCTTCCTGAGATCGCCCTCCGACTGATCCGGGTTCAAATAGAGAACCGCCCCGCCATCGAAGTCATCAGGCTCTATGACGACCGGAACACGCTCTTCTATTGCGATCCTCCTTACGTCCACGCATCGCGCGGGGACCGGAAAGCCTACGGCTTCGAGATGATGGATCAGGAGCATCGTGAGCTTGCGCGGGCTCTGGGAAAAGTGAAAGGGAAAGTCGCCGTATCTGGCTATCGCTGCGATCTCATGGACGAACTCTATGAGGGCTGGCGTTTGGTCGAGGCGCCGCCGAAGCATTGCCATTCGATCAAGAAGGTCCGGCAGGAAGCTCTGTGGATGAACTACTGAGGTAACCCGGCGCCGATAGGTCATTGAGTAATACGCTACGCTGACCCGGGTGCTCGACGCCCCCAAGGCCCTTACGCCGGGTACTCCCACGGGCTGCGATAGGGGCGCCTGAGGAGCTTGTTGGCGGCGGGGTCGCCCATGATGAGTTCCTTTTCGCCGCCCCACTGGATGCTGCGGCCCAGCTTGAGCGAGAGCATGCCCAGCAGGCTCACGCTGGTCGAGCGGTGGCCGCTCTCGATGTCGCACACCGGGCGGCGGCCGGTCTTGATCGAGTCCAGGAAATTGGCGAACAGCGCGCGGATGTTCTGGTCGTCCGGCTTATCCAGTTGCGGGTCCTGGTGGACGACCTGCCTGTTCTTGTTGGACGGATAGAACGTCCAGCCATCCAGTCGAGTGGGCGTTCTTCGGCCGCGCGCAATGGGGAGAGTTCGATACTGCGCTCTGGGAGCTGGAGAAGGCGTGGTCGGAAGGCGCTCCCGCCGCCCCCGCCCCATCGGGCCTGACGCGGCACGGCCCGTTCCGTCCCGGACCATCCGATCGGTCGCGGACGTGCACGAGGCCCTGGACGCGTACGTCGAGGCCATCCCGTCGAATGTCCTGGGCACCGCCCAGCACATCTCCACCGACATCGACTTCCGGGCGGTGGACGAGCGCACCATGGCCGCGGCCCTCCGCCGGCGGCCGCGCGCGGGCCGGCGGAGCGCGACGTGTATGCCTCCTTCATCATGGAGGAGTTCTTCAAGCGCCTGGAAGCCCGGAAGCCGGGCGTGATGTTCCAGTTCTCCCTCGGCGCCGAGCCCCTGCCCGCGGAGACGGCGAGCAGGCTCTCCCAGGCCACGCTCGCATCCTTGGCGGAGATCGTTGCCCGCCATCCGGGAATCCGGTTCCAGTGCTACCTCTCCAGCGCCCACGCCAACCAGACGCTCTGCACGCTCGCGCGGGAGCTTCCGAACTTCTCCCTTGCCGGGTACTGGTGGCACAACTTCTTTCCCGCGTTCATCGAGCGGGTGATCAGGGAGAGGCTGGACATGCTCTCCGCCGCGCGGCAGGTCGGGTTCTTCTCCGACGCCTACACGATCGAATGGAGCTACGCCAAGGCGGTCATCGTGCGCCGGATGCTGTCGCGCGTTCTTGCCGACAAGGTGATCCACGGCCAGTACGACAAGCCTGCCGCGCTCGCCGTGGCGCGGGAGATCCTTTTCGAGTCGCCGCGCCGACTCATGGGGATGGA
>CAVRZY010000043.1:0-4150 GCA_963725415.1 uncultured Acidobacteriota bacterium
GGGCCGGGGCCATTGGCCACCATGATCAGGCTCTGCCCGTTGAGTTCCGCCCGCGCGCAGAAGTCGAGAGGCCAGTCCAGCCTGTCGGCATGCCGGCAGCGGCGCAGAATACCCGTGAGCTCACGACGCTCTGCGGCGACAAGGAGTATGTTGTCCAAGCCTTTAGCCTTTAGCCCTTAGCCTCAGAGCGGGGCTCGGCGAGGCTAAGGGCTAGTGGCTAACGGCTAATGGCTGCGTTTCAGCAATAGCCATTGGCACGAAACCAGGTTACTGCGCGTGCCAGGGCGCCCTCCACGGAAGCGGTTGTGAATCCCAGCTCAGAAACTGCCTTCTGGTTGGAGACAAACATTTTCTTGCGGGCCATGCGGACTGCATCCAGGGGCACGCGCGGTTCATTCCCGGTCAGCCGGGACCAAGCTGTGGAGACGAGACCGGCGGCGTAGGCCACAGCGTAGGGGATGCCTCGGGTGGGCGCCGGGAAGCCGCTGACCAACTCGAGCTTATTGAAGGCCTCCTGGAGCGTGAGGTTCTGGCAGCCGAGAATATAGCGTTGGCCCACTTTTCCCTGCTGGCAGGCCAGCAGGTGCCCTGCCGCTACGTCAGCCACATCCACCAGGTTCAGACCCGTATCGATGTACGCGGACATGCCGCCCTTCAGGAAATCCACGATAATCCTGCCGGTGGGCGTGGGTTTGAAATCATGGTCGCCCACTGGGGCGGTGGGGTTCACGATAACGACCGGGAAGCCGGAGCGGGCGTATTCGAGCGCGGCCTGCTCGGCCAGGTACTTGGAGCGCTTATAGGCGCCTATCATGTCGCGGAGACTGACGGGCGCGTTCTCATCGCCCTCGCCACCTTTGGGCACCCCGATGCATCCCACCGTGCTGGTGTAGACAAAGCGCTCGACGCGAGCGTGGCGAGCCGCGGCCAGCAGGTTCCGGGTGCCGTCCACGTTGGAGCGATAGAGTTCGCTAGGATCCTTGGCCCATAGCCGGTAGTCGGCCGCCACATGGAAGACCACGCCACAGCCCTGGACGGCGCGGGCCAGGGATTCCGGGTCGCGCAAGTCGCCTGTAACGGTTTCGACCTCCAGCTCTCGGAGCTTGCTGGTGGGCCGCACCAGCACGCGCACACTGTGACCGCGTTCGAGCAGCTTTCTGGCGACGTGCCATCCAATAAAACCGGAAGCGCCTGTAACCAGCGTGGGTTTCACGAGATCGCCTACCGGAGGGCCCAGCTAAGCAACTTCCAGTTGTCACCGGGCTTAGAGTTGATGCCCAGGGCGGCCGAGGGTTCGAAGCCGCAATGCATCATGCAGTGCTCGCAGCGCGGATCGTTGCCCTGCCCGTAGCTCTCCCAAGGAGTCTTGGTCATCAGTTCCTCGAAGGTCCTGTAGTGGCCGTCCGCAATCAGATAGCAAGGTCCCCTCCAGCCATTCACGTTATAGGTGGGGTTGCCCCAGGCGGTGCAGGGCAGGTCGCGCCGGCCCTTCAAAAAGTCGAGGTAGACCGGGGTGCTGTTCAGCTTGAAGCGGCGGTTCATGCGGTCGATGTCCTTGAATTTTCGGTGGATGTCATCGCGGGTCAGGAAGATCTCGCGGTCGTCCACCGCCGAATACCCGTATCCGGGAGAGAGCATATGGCCGTCTAAGTCGAATTGTTCGAGGAACTCGAACAGCGCCTCGATCTCAAGCATGTCCGTTTCCTTGTAAACGGTGGTGTTAGTGCAGACTCTGAAGCCCGCGGCCTTGGCGGCGCGGATGGCTTCGATGGCCTCTCGGAACACTCCCTCCCGCTCCACGGCGTCGTCGTGCGTCCTCTCCAGTCCGTCCAAATGGATATTAATGAACAGGCGGCGGTTCGGTTTGTATTCCGCCAGGTGGTTGCGCAGCAGCAGGCCGTTGGTGCAGAGGTAGATGTGCCTGTTCCGCGCGAGGATCCCCTGGACCAACTGGGGCAGTTGCGGGTAGAGCAGCGGTTCGCCCCCACAGATGGAGACGATGGGTGCGCCGCATTCGTCCACCGCTCTGAGGCAATCTTCCAGTGACAGCTTTTGCGTGATGGTGGACTCGTATTCGCGGATGCGCCCGCAACCTGTGCAGGTGAGGTTGCAGGCATGCAGCGGTTCCAGCATCAACACCAGCGGAAACCGCTTGCGGATCATGGGGTGGCGGGGTCTGCCGGCTCCGTTCTGGGGCCCGGGCAGGATGCGGAACGGGTTGGCGCCATCGGTCTTGGGGGCTAGGTCCTTCTGCCACTCCGGCCGCGGGCGGAGCTTGTTCTTAAGAATGTAGCCGGCCAGACCGGCCGTCATGCTAAGCGGGAACCTCACGCCCCGTCTCCCCGAGCTCCCAGCTTGGCTTTCAGAAAGGACCCCAGCGCCAGCAAGGGGAAGGAATCCCGGTAGACATGGTAAGTGAGGTAAAACACTCTCGGGAAGCCCGTGCCGGTGGCGAGTTCTTCGTCCCAGCTTCCGTCGTGTTTCTGCGTCCCCAGCAGGTATTCGACGCCCTTCCGCACGCCGAGACTGTCGGAGTCCCCGGCGGCCAGAAGACCCAGAATGGCCCAGGCGGTCTGGGAGGCAGTGCTGGGCGCCGGGGCGAATGTGCCCAGGTCGTAGCTGGCGCAGCTTTCGCCCCAACCGCCATCCGCGTTTTGAATCGAGCGCAGCCACTCGGCCGCGCGGAGCATGTGCGCCTCCTGCTCGGACTGGCCGGCTGCCCGCAATCCGCGCAGCGCCAGGAAAGTGCCGTAGATATAGTCTACTCCCCAGCGGCCGTACCAGCTCCCGTCTTGCTCTTGAGTACGCTGCAAATAGGCCACACCGCGGCGCACGGCGGGTCCTGAGGATCGACTCCCGAGCGGCAGATGGCCTCCAGCACGCGGCCCGTAATATCGGGGCAGGTGGGATCGAGCATGGCGTTGTGGTCGGCAAACGGCATGTAGCTGAGGGGCGTCCAGTTGTTATCGACGTCGAAGGCCGCCCAACCCCCGTCCTTGGACTGCATGGCGAGGAGCCACTTGAGGCCCGACGCTGGGCAGCCTGCTGGGCGGCCTGGTTCGGGCTGCGGGCATCGAGCAAGCTCAGCAATACCATGGCGGTGTCGTCGATGTCGGGGTAAAACTCGTTGGCAAACTCGAAGTACCAGCCGGAAGGCTCCGTGTGAGGTCGCTTCACCGACCAATCGCCCTCGCGGCGCACCTCTTTGCTCAGCAGCCAGTCGGCCGTGGTGGCCAGTGAGGCTGGGGCGAGTCCCGATTCACCCAGGGCGAAGGCGGCAATGGCGGTGTCCCAAACCACCGAGTAGCAGGGTTGGAAGAAGAAGCGTTGGCCGTCATTCACCATCAGGGCCTCGAACTGGCGCTCGGCTTCGGCGCGATCCGGATGATCGGCAGGATAGCCGAGCACATCCAGCGCCATGATGATGTACATCATGGGGGGATAGATGGCGCCCAGCCCGTCGCAATAGCGGGTCCGCTCCAGCATCCATCGCTCGGCCTCCCGGATGGCCTTGGCGCGGACGCTATTCAGTCCGTGCACTTCCCACCACTTCAGCAGCCGGTCAGCCAGGAAAAAGAAACTCCGCCAACTGAGGAACCTTTCGTTCCTGCGATAGTCCAGGCTGGCACCGGGCAGAAACAGTTCCTCCAAGGTGAAGCCCGCGGGGACCGGCCGTTTAGGGTCGCGGGCATGAACGATGGACAGCGGCACGACGATGGCGCGCGTCCAGGAGGACATCTGGTAGAGGAAGTTGCCCGGCAGGATCGTCATCTCCGGGGAACGGTCGGGCAATAGGCCCGGGGGTAGAGGTCGAAGAGGCTGAGGTTGATCTTGACGTAACTGTTGACGGACTGGATGCCGCCCAGTGAGAGGATACGCTCGCAGGCGCGCGCCAAGCGCGGATCGTCGGGCTTCAAGCCAGCCACTTTCAAGGCGAAGTAGGCCTTCACTGTGGCGCTGGCATCGGCCGGGCCGTGTGGATAGGTGTTGAAACCACCGTCGGGCAACTGGCGCGCCAGAATTGATTGAACGGCCTTATCCACCAGCGGGCGGGTGGGTGGATCCCAAACCCCGGCCTGCGGCGGATGCAGCCATAACTGGAGCAGAATGTAGTCGGACTCGAGAGTCGTGTCGGCGGTCAGTTCAGCGC
>CAVRZY010000044.1:0-9113 GCA_963725415.1 uncultured Acidobacteriota bacterium
TGGTGTTTGGCCACAAGGATCAGGTATCTGGCTCCAGCCGCCTTGGCCGCCGTCACCCATTGCTCGGCGTTCGCCTTCCACGGATTGAAAAGCCGGGGATCCAGCGTCCCATCCCCCCATTCCTTGTCGCTAAACGTGTTCAAACCGAAATGAATCAGAACCCCGATCTCCAGGTCCTGCCAGGCCACTTGCTGCGAGCTGGGCCTGACCTCGGCGAACTGCTGGCCCAACGCGACAGAGAAGACCAACGCGACAACAACCACCATCCGTAGCAGCATGACCCTAAATTACCGCAACTCACCCACCCAATCGAAGCCCCCTCCCCGGCGCCCTTAACAGCTCCCTGCCTCTTGCCTTTTGCTTTTTGATTTTTGCCTCTTGACTTCTGCCTTCCGCCCAGCTTCCTCCCTGTTTTCAACAACCTGGCTCAACGTAAAAAATCTCTCGCACTCCCGCCCTACATGCGTCACCACGCAGCTTGCGAGCCGCTGCGCCGGCACCCAGCAGTCGAGAGGGGAAACCGCGGCGCAGCCTCCAACGTCAATCGCCTTGACTGGCTCCTCAGCCAGACCTAGAATTGTGTATGGTTGCAAGTGTGCCGGAACGGGAGAAGTGTATGAGCGCAAAAAAAATCGGCGCCTGCTGCGGGGCACTCGGCTTGGTGCTCTTCCTGGGCGCCAGCCCGGCTGCCGAAAAGAAACCCAGCGCCAAGTCTGATGCCGCTTCCGCACAGCGCGAGACCGTCGCCAAGCCCTTGAGCGAAAAGGAGCAGCGGAGACGAGCGGAGAAGCTCCGCAAGGAGCTGGAGACCCCTTACCGCAAGTGGCTGAACGAGGACGTCTCCTACATCATCACCGACGAGGAGCGGGCGGCCTTCAAGCGGCTCTCCACCGACGAGGAGCGCGAGCAGTTCATCGAGCAGTTCTGGCTGCGCCGCGACCCCACCCCCGACACGCGCCGAGAACGAGTTCAAGGAAGAGCACTACCGCCGCATCGCCTACGCCAACGAGCGCTTCGCCTCCGGCATCCCCGGCTGGAAGACGGACCGCGGACGCATCTACATCACCTTCGGCCCGGCCGACGAAGTCGAATCCCATCCCTCCGGCGGCAGCTACGAGCGGCCCATCGAGGAAGGCGGCGGCACCACCTCCACCTACCCCTTCGAGAAGTGGCGCTACCGGTACATCGAGGGCATCGGCACCGACATCATCATCGAGTTCGTCGATCCCACCATGACCGGCGAGTACCGCATGACCATGGACCCCTCCGAAAAGGACGCCCTCCTCATGGTCCCCAACGCCGGCCTCACCCTGTACGAGCAGATGGGCCTGGCTTCCAAGGCGGACCGCTTCAACCGCACCGACGGCACCCGCCTGGGCGTCGGCGACCAGCCTCTGCCCGCGCGCATGAACCAGTTCGAGCGCCTGGAGCAGTTCGCCAAGCTGCAGAAGACCGCCCGCCGTCAAGTTCAAGGACCTGGAGGCCGTCGGTCACCTCCAGGATCACCTTTAACCTTCTTCCCCTCAAGGTCCGCGCCGATTTCATCAAGCTCACCGAGTCCACGGTCATGACCAACATCACCGTGCAGCTTCGAGAACAAGGACCTCCAGTTCCAGCAGAAAGAAGGCCTCTTCAAGGCCATGGTGAACATGTACGGGCGCATCACCTCCATGTCTCGCCGCGTGGTGAACGTCTTCGAAGAGCCTGTGGTGATCGAAACGCCTGCCGAGTTTCTAGAGGCCACCTCCAAGCGCTCCTCCCTCTACCAGCAGCCGCGTCCCCCTGGCGCCCGCCACCTACCGCCTGAACGTGGTCGTCAAGGACGTCGTGGGCGGCACCATGAACAACTACGAGATGGCTTTGCACGTGCCCCGCTTCGAGGAAGAGAAGCTCTCTTCGAGTTCGCTGATCCTGGCCGACATCATCGAGCCGGTCCCCACCCGCAACATCGGCACCGGCCAGTTCGTCATCGGCGCCACCAAGGTCCGGCCCCGCATCACCGACACCTTCCGCCGCGACGAGAAGATGGGCATCTACCTCCAGCTCTACAATTTCGGCCCCGACGAGAAGACCCAGAAGCCCAGCGGCACCATCGAGTACGAGGTAGTCAAGAACGGCACAAATCAAAAGGTTTTCGAGTTCAGCGAGGAAGTCACTGCCATACCGGACGCCTCCGCCCAGCAGGTCACCATCGAGAAGCTGCTGCCGCTCACCACCCTGGACCCGGGGCAGTACACGCTGAAACTCAAGGTCACGGACAAGAATCGCAACCAAGTGCTTACCCCGGCCGCCACTTTTACGGTAAGCTAAGGAAGGTAGACCCCAGCGCTTGAAAGGGTCCGTTCTCGAATGAACGCCAGGACGCGCAGGACCACAACCGGTTTGCTGGTTGGAGCTTTGTGGGCCGCTTCTCTCTGCCTGCCCGCTACCCCCATCAAGTTCTCCGGCAGCATTGTGGGATTTGTCACCGACGCCGCGGGAATCCCCCAGATGGGCGCCAGCGTCCTCCTCTACAACCGCTACGACCACCTCCTCCAGCAGGTCCTCACTACCGAGAAGGGAACCTTCGGCTTCGACTCGCTCCTGCCTGACGTTTACTCCATCCGGGTCAGCCTGGCTAGCTTTCTTCCCGCCGTCAAGCGCAATATCCTCGTTCAGCCGGGCATGCAGAGCCTGCTCAACGTCAGCCTGGCCAACTTGTTCAGCTCGATTCAGTTGGTCTCCGTGGCGCCCGGCCAAAGGGCTTTCATGAGCGATGACTGGAAGTGGGTGCTGCGCAGTTCCTCCGCCACCCGGCCGGTGCTGCGCTTTCTGCCGGACATCGACTTCTCCGACCCCTCTTCGCGCCGCGCTTCCAGCTCCTCGGTCTTCTCCGACACGCGCGGCTTGGTCCGGGTCTCCGCCGGGGATCAGGGCTACGTTTCTTTCCTGGGCAACGAGCCGGACTTAGGCACCGCCTTCGCGCTGGCCACCTCCATTTACGGCTTCAACCAGGTCCACGTGAGCGGAAACGTCGGGTATTCGTCCTTCTCAGGCATACCCACCGCAGCCTTCCAGACCAGTTACCGCCGCGAATTGCCGGGCGGAATGACCCCCGAGGTCCGCGTCACCATGCGGCAGCTTTTCCTGCCGGCCCGAGTCGGAGCCAGCGCGGTGACCGGCCAGCGGGGTTCCAGCCCCGACCTGCGGACCCTTTCGACGGCCATCCTGGACCGTACGCAACTCGCCGACGACCTCGGACTCGAGTACGGGTTCTCGATGGACTCGGTCACCTTCCTCGACCGCTTGAACTACTTCAGTCCCTATGCCCGCTTGACCTACGATCGGAAACAAGCCGGGGTCTTCCAGTTCAGCTACTCCTCCGGCGCACCCCCCGCCGAATTGTTTTACTCGGCCCGCGAGCCGGACCGAGTTGCAGCAGGATTTGGCGGCCCTGGCCCTGTTCCCGCGCGTTTCCTTGCGCTCCGGCGCCGCCCGAGTCCAGCGAACCGAGAGCTTTGAACTGGGCTATCGAAGGACCATCAGCTCGAGAACCTATGGCGCCGCTGCCTATCGCGAGGCAGTCAAGAATACGGCCCTGATGATGACCTGGCCGGAGGGCCTCGCCTCTGGCGCCGATCTGCTTCCCGACCTGTTCTCCGAAAGCTGGGTGTTCAACGCCGGAACATACCGCAGCCTCGGCTACATGGCCTCCGTCACCCAGAACCTCGGCGAAGCCTTCGATGTCACCGTGGCCTACGGAAGCGGAAGCGCGCTCACCGCCGACCGGGCGCCCGCCGAGATTTCCAGCCCCGACGAGCTGCGCGCCCTGATCCGCACTAGCCGCCGCCATTCTCTGACCGCACGCCTGTCCGGCACGGTGCCTCAGACTGGTTCCCAGTTCATTACCAGCTACCAGTGGACCAACCTCAGGTCCCTCACCCCGGCCCACATGTACCTGACCCAGAGGGTGCGCGAGGGCCTGGGCCTGAACTTCTATATCCGCCAGCCCATCCCCTATTTCGGAGGCCTGCCGGGTCGGCTGGAGGCCACCGCCGACCTCCGCAACCTCTTGGCCCAGGGCTATGTCCCGCTGGTCACCAGCGGCCGCCGCATCTACCTGATGCACACCCCCCGCAGCGTTCGTGGCGGCCTCAGCTTCGTCTTCTAGCCCTCAGCCGGTCACACGCGTTCCGGATTTTTTTCCAGCTTCCTTTCTGTTAGTTACAACTTCGACTCGGGGCTGGGGCTGGCTGTTGCGGGTATGCTGGAGACGGCAGAGGGAGTCCGGAACCTCCTTTTCTTCTCCTTTCTTGGACCCCGAATCCCCCTTGGTTCTTCCCACCCGCTCCCCACGGGGAGCGCTCCGCTAGGACACCGGACTCCCTCGCTGCTACTTCCTGGCGCCGCGCTGCGGATTCTTCAATCGGGCCTGCCGCCGCTTGCTCGCTTTCCGCTTCGGCTTGCTGATGATGAAGGTGCCGCTTCCTGCGTAGGTAGCCTTGTAAAGTGTTTCTTCAGGCAAGGTGATTCTCTCCCATGGATTCTTCAGCTCGTTCTCCGATTCTACCGCACCTGCATTATCCTGTAGTTTGAGGGTCTCTGAGCCGGCGCCCGACGCCAACAACAACGTTGCTTCCACCCTGATTCTCCAGGAGCTGCCCGCCGAGCAGCGCGGCTGGAGGCCCATCTTCCGCGCGCTCCGCCACAGGAACTTCCGCCTCTTCGTCATGGGGCAGATTGTCTCGCTCGTAGGCACCTGGATGCAGATGGTGGCGCAGAGTTGGCTGGTCTACCGGCTGACGCGCTCGGAGTGGCTTCTGGGCGCCACTTCGTTCTGCAGTCAGATGCCCGTCTTCGTGCTGGGGCCGCTGGGCGGTTTGGCCGCCGACCGGTACTCCCGGCATAAGCTCGTCCTGCTGACACAGACCCTGGCCATGCTTCAGGCCCTGGCCCTGGCGCTGCTCACCTTGACCGGCAAGATCCAGGTCTGGCAGGTGCTGGTCCTGGCGCTCACGCTGGGCGTCGTCAACGCCTTTGACATGCCCGGCCGCCAGTCGCTGATCATCCAACTGAGCGGCAAAGAAGACCTGCTCAACGCCATCTCGCTGAACTCCGCCATCTTCAACGCGGCACGGGTCCTGGGACCCGCTCTGGCGGGTCTGCTGGTGGCCGGGCTGGGCGAGGGCTTTTGCTTTCTGCTGAACGGCGTGAGTTTCCTGGCCGTGTTGGCCTGCCTGCTGGCCATGCGCTTACCCCAGTCTCAACCCCGAGCGCTCTACTCCCCCTGGGCGCACCTGCTGGATGGCTTCCGCTATGCGCATCGCACACCTCTGGTCCGAGCCCTGCTGGGCCTGATGGCCGCGGCCAGCATTTCTGGCGTGCCGGTGCAGGTCCTGATGCCCTTCTTCGCCGATGACATCTTCCACCGCGGCTCGCAGGGCCTGGGTGTCCTGATGGGCGCCATGGGTATCGGCGCTGTGGTCGGCACCCTCGTGCTCGCCAAACGCACCCAAACCTCCGGCCTGACCGAGGTGATCTTCTTCAGTTCTCTGGGCCTGGCAACCGGCCTGCTTCTGTTCTCCATCTGTCCCTACTTTTCTCTGTCGCTGGCCATCATGCCGGTGATCGGCTTCAGCGTCATGCGGCAGAACGCTTCGGCTAACACCCTCATCCAGGTCTCCATTCCGGATGAGTACCGCGGCCGCATCATGGCCCTGTACTCGATGACGGTGGTGGGAATCAGCCCCTTTGGAAGCCTGGCTGCCGGCGCCCTGGCGGAACGCTTTGGCGCCCGCCTCACCGTGCTGCTGGGCGGACTGTTCTGCCTGATGGCGGCCACGCTGTTTCGCCTGAGGCGCCCTCGCCCGGCGCCTGAACCCGCCCCAAAGCACGACTAGACCCGCTAGCAGGACCAGGATCTGGGCATCGAAGTAGACGAGATCATGACCGAGTCGAGCCGCATCTGCGGACTCAAGCCTTTGCATGACGTGACCCTCACTGCCAATCCTCCGATTCCGGCGCACCTGCATTATCCTGTAGTTTGAGAGTCTCTGAGCCGGCGCCCGACGCCAACGACAACGTTGCTCCCGCCCTGATTCTTCAGGAGCTCCCTGCCGATGGGCGCGGCTGGAGGCCCATCTTCCGCGCGCTCCGCCACAGGAACTTTCGCCTCTTCCTTCCCGGGCAGACTGCCTCGTTCATCGGGTCCTGGATGCAAATGGTGACACAGAGCTGGCTGGTCTACCGGCTCACGCGCTCAGAATGGCTTCTGGGCGTCACTTCGTTTTGCACTCAAGTGCCCGTCTTCGCGCTGGGGCCGCTGGGCGGTTTGGCCGCCGACCGGTACTCCCGGCTCAAGCTCGTCCGGCTGACCCAGACTCTGATGATGACCCAGGCCCTGGCTCTGGCGCTGCTCACCCTGACCGGCAAAATCCAGGTCTGGCAGGTGCTGGCTCTGGCACTGGCACAAGGCATCATCAACGCCTTTGACATGCCCGGCCGCCAGTCCCTGATCATCCACCTCAGCGGCAAGGAGGATCTGCTCAACGCCATCTCGCTGAACTACGCCATGTTCAACGCGGCACGGGTCGTGGGACCCACGCTGGCGGGCGTGCTGGTGGCCAGACTGGGCGAGGGCTTCTGTTTTCTGCTGAACGGCTTGAGCTTCCTGGCCCTGCCAGCCTGCCTCTCAGCCGTGCGCTTGCCGCAGTCTCAGACCCGGGCCCCCTGCTCCCCCTGGGCCGACCTGGTGGATGGCTTCCGCTACACGCACCGCGCTCCCCTGGTCCGAGCCTTGCTGGCGCTGTTAGCCGCGGCCTGCATTTGTTTCATGCCCGTGCAGGTCCTGATGCCGGTCTTCGCCGAGGACATTTTTCACCGCGGGCTCGCAGGGCCTCGGGGTCCTGATGGGCGCCATGGGCATCGGCGCTGTCATCGGCACCCTGGTGCTCGCCAAACGCGCGCAGACCTCCGGCCTGAGCGAGGTGGTCTTCTTCAGTGCTCTGGGCCTGGTAACTGGCCTGGTCCTGTTCTCCATCTCTCCCTACTTTTCCCTGTCGCTGGCCATCATGCCGGTGATCGGCTTCAGCGTGATGCGGCAGAACGCGTCGGCTAACACCCTCATCCAGGTCTCCATTCCGGATGAGTACCGCGGCCGCATCATGGCCTTGTACTCGATGACGGTGGTTGGAATCAGCCCCTTTGGAAGCCTCGCTGCCGGCGCCTTGGCGGAACGCTTTGGCGCCCGCCTCACCGTGCTGCTGGCCGGTCTGCTCTGCCTGATGGCGGCCACCCTGTTTCACCTGAGGTGCCCTCGCTCGGCGCCTGAACCCGCCCCAAAACATGACTAGAACTCTCCTCCGCCGCCTGCTCACTATCCTGCTGGCACTGGCTCTCTGGATCCAGCCCGCTGCCGCGGCCCGCTGGCAAGACCAGGATCTCTCCGCCGAAATCGACACGATCGTGACCGAGTTGAGCCGCATCTCCGGGCTCAAGCCCCTGCACAAGATCCGATACGATCGCATCGACAAGGCGGGAGTGAAGCAGTTCCTCGAGCAGCGCATCAGAGAGGCCGTCAAGCCCGAGGAGCTGCGGGCCGAGGAACTGACCCTCAAGAAGTTCGGCCTCGTGCCCCCGGACTTCGACCTGAAGAAGACCACCATCGATCTTCTCACCGAGCAGGCCGCGGCCTTTTATGACTTCCGCAAGAGGAAGCTCTTCCTGGTCGAGTACGGCTCGGATTCGGTCCAGCACTCGGCCCTGGTCCACGAGCTGGCCCACGCCCTGGCCGACCAGCATTTCAATCTCCGGAGGTTCATCGAGCGGGCCCGCCAGGATGACGACCGCGCGCTGGCCCGCCTGGCAGTCATGGAGGGACAGGCCACCTGGCTGATGTCGGAATACCTCACCCGTCGCACCGGACAATCCCTCAAGGACTCGCCTGCGCTCGTCAACATGATGAGCCATGCCGCCGAAGCCTCGGCCGGGCAATTCCCGGTTTTCGACCGCTCCCCGCTCTACCTGCGCGAGACCCTGCTGTTTCCATACACCCAAGGCATGCTGTTCCAGCACGCGGTTTTCCAGAAGATGGGCCTGCTCGCGTTTCCGGAGGTCTTCCGCCACCCCCCGCAGAGCACCCAGCAGATTCTGCATCCCGCTCAATACGGGACCGCCGCCAGACCGGTTTTCCCTCCGCTGCCCTCCCTGCTCTCCGAGCGCGGCTACCGCAATCTGGTCGAAGGCTCGATCGGCGAGCTGGACCACGCCATCCTTCTGCGCCAGTACGCCGACAAGCAGCAAGCCGAGGAGGTTGCTCCCGGCTGGCGAGGCGGCCAGTACAAGCTGCTCGAACACAAGTCCGACAAGCGGATCGTGCTGGCGTATGCCTCACAGTGGGAGAGTCACACCGCAGCCCAAAAATTTTTCCGCCTCTACCGCCAGGTCCTCAAAGGCAAATGGAAGACCCTCGAGATCGCCTCGGAAACCGGCGACACGCTGGCCGGCCGGGGCGACGACGGGTATTTCCTGTTACGTTGCGACGGTCTGCGCGTCACCAGTCTGGAGGGCATCGAGTCCCCGAAGGAGGCCAGAATGCCCATGCTTGCGATAAACTAGAAAGGTACAGGAGGAGTTTTGACTCGTCGGCTTCTCACTGCCCTGTTCGGACTGGGGCTGAGCGTGGCTCCTGTCGCCCAAGCCCAGGTTCCCCGTCCCTCTCCCGAATTCGTGATCAGTCTGCCCAGCGGGCAGCAGCTTTTGCTCAGCCAGTACCGAGGCAAGGTAGTGGCCATCGAGTTTCTTCTGACCACCTGTCCTCATTGTCAGACTTGCTCTTCGCTGCTGGACAAGCTCTACAAGGAGTACAGCCCGCGCGGCTTCCAGCCCCTGGGGGTGGCCTTCAACCCCATGGCCGGGATGCTGGTGCCGGACTATGTCAAGGGCCTCCAACTGAGCTTCCCGGTGGGAGTCTCCGAGCGCGACCCGGTCCTGGATTACTTGCGGCACTCCTCCTCCTTGCGCATGCTGGTGCCGCAACTGGTCTTCGTTGACCGCAAGGGCGTCATCCGCGCCCAGCACGCCGGCGACAGCGATTTCTTCAAGGACGAAGAAAAGAACATGCGTGCCCTGATCGA
>CAVRZY010000045.1:0-19754 GCA_963725415.1 uncultured Acidobacteriota bacterium
TCGAGGACCTGCTCGAGGCGGAACGCTTCGACCGCGCGGTGGTGGACTTTCTGTCGCCCACCTCCTATTACCCGGCGCTGGAGCGCGCCGTGCTGTTCCAGCACAACGTGGAAACCATGATCTGGCGGCGCCACGCGGAGCACGCCCCCGATCCGTTCCGCAAGCTGTATTTCCGCTTGCAAGCCAGGCGGATGTTCGACTACGAGCGGCGGATGTGCCGGAGGGCAGGGCACATCGTGGCGGTCTCGGCGGCGGACGCGGAGACCATGCGGCGGCTGTTCGGCGTCACGCGGATTTCCGAGATACCAACCGGCGTCGATCTCGACTACTTCGCGCCGCCGGCCTCGCCTCCGAAAGTGGCGGACCTGGTCTTTGTGGGGTCGATGGACTGGCTGCCGAATGTGGACGGAGTGCTGTACTTCGTGCGGGAAGTGCTTCCGCTGATCCGGCGGCGGCGGCCGGAGTGCACGCTGGCGATTGTGGGCCGGACTCCGCCTGGGAAGATCTGCGCGCTGGCCCGGCAGGATCCCAGAATCCTGGTGACCGGGACGATGCCCGATATCCGCCCGCACCTGTGGGGATCTTTGGTCTCCATCGTTCCGCTGCGCATCGGCGGCGGTACCCGGTTGAAGATCTACGAGTCCATGGCCGCGCGCGTCCCCGTGGTATCGACGAGCGTGGGCGCCGAAGGCTTGTCGGTGAATCCGCCGGAAAACATCCGCATCGCCGACCAGCCGGCGGGCTTCGCCGCGCAGTGCCTGGAGCTGTTGGAAGACCAGTCTGCGCGGCAGCGGATCGTCTCCTCTGCCTGGGAACTGGTTTCCTCCCGGTTTTCCTGGGAAGAAGTGGCGCGCTCGTTCGAGCGCATCCTGGAAGCGGCGCCGTCGGCGAGCTGACTCGGCTCGGCCAGGCCAACCGGCAGGTCCGCCCTACGCGGTACCCCAGCGGATCTTGTGCAGTAGCCAGGCGCGTTCCAGCTTGCGCCGGTCCTGGTCGCGCAGGGTGTAAGGGCCTTTGACTTCCAGCAGGTAGTCCAGAAGCGTGGAGACGGGGACAAACCAGCCGTTGCGCTTGCTGAGCCGGTGCATCAGGGAGCGGAAGCGGGTGTTGAGCGCGCCATCCTCATAGAAGCCCAGGCCGAAATGGGCGTAGACGATCGAAGCACCCCCCTCCTCTTCCAGGCGGTCCTGATTCGCTTCGGCCAGGCATTGGTTGAAGCGGTTTACGTTGGCGCCTTCCGAGGAAGCGAACCAGTAATTCACGTAGGGCCGCAAGGGGTCGTGGTAGGGCATAAAAGGGCACGACTGTAGCGTATTTATCCCGGCGAATACGAAGTTACGTACGTACTTGATTCTTTCCTTGCATAGGTCGCCCCAGAAAAGGGGATCCCCGGGAACGTGCCCGCGAAATTTGTTGTGGTTGCGAAATAGTGTGACCAGGTTGTAAGCCAGCCGGTCGAGGCCCGGTTACTCTCGCATCCCCGAAGTAAAGGTTCTCGTCGCAGAAATAGTGATTGGCCATCGAGACGGGGTAGTGGCCGAAGTAACTGGCGAACTGCTCGAGCGCCCGCAGCGTATCGGCGCGCTGGGAGGTGTGCGAGGTAGCCATGTGATAGCCAATCTCGAAGCCCAGCTCTTGCAGGCTCTGCACCCAGCGGCGGTATTCGGCGTCCTCGCAGGTGGCGCCGATGTCGGAGGGTTCTCCTTTCCCACGAATCGGCCAGACCGACTTAGTGGTTCGGAAGCCGTGGTCCGCTAGCAGGGAATAGACGGCCCGGCCCTTCTCGAGAGTTTGGGAGTCGGTGTCGTCGAAGATAGTAAAGGCGAAGCTTTTGCCCTCAGGCCAGGGGATAGCAGGATTAGCGGCCACTGAGCTTGCTCTCGACGAGTTCGGCGATCTGACCGACGGTCTGCATGCGATCCATATCTTCGGGGTCGATGCGCACCTGGAAAGTCTGCTCGAGCGACAGGATGAGGTTCAGGTGCTGAACGGAATCCCAGCCCTCCAGGGTCTCCGGTGAGGAGTCGGCGGTGATCTGCGCGGGTGGAACCAGAAACAGGTCGGCGGCGATTCGTTGAACTTGTTCGAACAGGCCTGAGGTCATCGGCTGTCTCCGTCTGCGGCAATGATTTTGATCCACTCGGGGAAGGCCAGACGGGCCTGCGAGAGGTCCAGCATCCACAGGGAAGCATCGCCCTGCTGGGCGGCGGGTTGGAATCCGTGCTGCGGATAGAAATCCCTGGCCGGTGTGTTCTTCTTGGTCGGGAGGAACCAGCCCCGCAAGGTGCAAATGCCCCTGGCGCGCGCGGTCTCGGCCAGGTGAGCGAGAAAGGCGGATTCGACGGTGCGGCCGATGACGCGGCAGCTTAGCAGGAAGGTGTCGATCTCGCAGACCTCGCCGCTGTCGTGCGTGATGGCCACTCCCACCAGGCCGTTGTCGCCGAAGCGGTCGCGGACGCGGATGGAGAGGACGCGCCAGTCGGAGCGGCTCGCCATCGCGGCGATTTGCTGCTCGGTGTAGCGCCGGGTGGTCAGGTTGAACTGATTGGTTTTCTGGGTCAGTTGCGCGACGCGGGCCAGGGTGGCGGGCGCCACCGGGGCGATCTCGGCTTCCTGATCGAGGGCGCGATAGAAATCCTCGCGCGTGGTCAGGCTTTGCTCGAGCTGGGTGCGCTGGCGCTGGCCGGCATAGTAGCCGCCGCGTTGGAAGTCTTCTTCGGAGAGGGTCAGCCGCTCGAACAGCGGGCAATCGCGCAGCGTCTGGGCGTACTCGAGGGGATCGCGAGGCAGCTCGATGACGGCCACCTCCGGCAGCTCCGCCCGCACCCGTTCGCGCTCCACCGGGTTGTCGTCGAAAAAAGCCAGCGCGTCTGTGCCGATATTGAGCTCGGCGGCGATTTCGCGGAGGTTCTGCGCCTTGTCGTTCCAGTCGATGCGCAGGCAGGCGAAGTGCTGTTCGCGGAGCAGCATGCCGGGGTGATGGCGCAAAACCTCAAGGGCGTCGTCATAATTGTTCTTGCTACAGATGGCCAAAAGGATGCCGCGGCGGTAAAGATCCAACATGGCGCGCTGGAGGGCCTGATAGGCGGCGCCGGGATGCTCGGGGCCCACTTGGATGCCCTCCATGCCGTCTTCCCCGATCACGCCGCCCCAGAGCGTGTTGTCGAGATCCACCACCAGGGCCTTGGCCGTTTTCCCCAGCAGCGGATGCAGGAAGCGCAGCCACTCGTTGGCCAGATCGATGAGATGGGCGGCGGCAATCGGCAGGCGAGCGGTGAGCCACTTCCGTTCATCGTGCCAGCGGGCGCGCCCGTGGCGGGCCACCAGGGCGTCGTAATCGAGCAGGTAGGCCGCCTTGAATTCCCGCACCAGGGAGCGCAGTTCGCGGTTGACTCGCCGGATGGCCTCCGATTGGCTGGGCTCAGCCTGGTTGTCGAGCACGCCACGGGCAGGCGCCAGAGGCAATTCCAGCGAATGCACGATCAGGTGGGCCTGGCTGCGGCTGCGGAAAGCGCGCAGGCAGTCGCGAAACTGGTTCAGCACGCGCTGGATTGCCGTCTCGCAGGCCTCCGGGGTGAGGTCGGCGTGGTTGAACCACAACTCGGGCGCGGCATCGCGAGTCTGGACCGCTAGAATGACGACCTGGGGAGCACACCGGTACAAAGCGCTGCTCTCATCGAGCATCTCTTGTGCGTAGGCGTTGAAATCGCCCAGGTGCACGGTGAGATCGAGGCCCGCGACGAACGCGGCTGCGCGGAGCAGGGGGACGACCGGCTCCAGCGTGAACGAGCGGGCGAGGGCCACGCGGCAAGGCGTCAGGGGGAGGAATGCCCGCAATGTCTCGAAACGCGAGACCACAAAGGCCGCCGCCGCGCCAGTGGGCTCGCGCCTCCACAACTCGCTCAAAGCGCGGGCCGCCCGCGCGGCGTCGGAGGTCATCAGCCGGTCAATCTCTGCCCTGAGTTCCGCGCTCTCCATCCTTCCGGGATTCCAGGTATTCCAATAACAGTTTATCCGGGGTGTAGACCCAGGCGATGCGGCGGCCATCATAGGCCACAGCCGGCGCGGGCGGTTGCACGATCAGTCCGCCCAAAGAGCGATTGTGCGCCAGATGCGCTTCCAGTTCCTCGACCTCGTAACACAGGTGATGCAGCCCGCCGCCGCGCTTCAGAAAGGAGCTGACGCGTGAATCCGCCCCCACCGGCTCGACCAGCTCGATCAGCGGATCGAGCGGCGAGCTGGGGTGGATGAAGGTCACGCGGACGGTCTGGACGGGGTCGTGGAAGACTCGCCCGTCCCAGCTTCCGCCGGTGAAGGCGGCGAAGCGCTCGACGGCTTGGGAAATCGAGGCCACCACGAAGCCGATGTGATGGAGCTTTTGCCCAGGCGCGGCCGAGTCGCTCATCTCTCAATGATAGGCAAAACTGCCGGGGCGGTGCGCGTCTACAGATGGATAGGGCCGTCGCCGTCGCCGCGGGTGAGATGAAGCTGGGGCTTGTTCTCCTCGAAGGGAGAGAGCAACTGGCTCAGGTTCTCGGAAGCGGCAAAGAGGAAATTCGAAGGGCCTTGGATGAAACCCGAGGCCTTCAAAGCGGCGCACCAGGCGGCGTGAGACTGGTTCGAAGCCAACAAATCGACACCCAGTTTCTGGAGAACGGCGGCGGCGCCGGCGATGACCGGGGCGGTGTCCTCCGGCGCCGCCAGACAATCCACAATCGAACCCAGGCGCAGGTTCCCGAAGTACTTGTGGTCGGACATGAGAGTGTTCAGCAGCACGGCCCAACCCTGCACGCGGCCGCCCTGCGAGATGCGCACCCGGATGAACCGCCGGTTCTCTCGCGGATAGAGAATGTTCAGGACAGTGCGGTCTCGAACCGCTGCCATGCCGTAACTGGCCTGACAGCGCTTCCACAGCTCGTCGGCCCAGGCGCCGAACTCGTCAACTACCTCGACGCCAGCCGGTGGCCGGGAGCGACGCAGCAAGGCGTGCGCCGTTTTGATCCCCAGCCAACCCAGGCCGGATAGGGCCAGAGCATCCATGGCGAGGCGCCGTAGTCTGGTCTGGCGCAAGAACCGAATGTTCCGCAAGAAGCGTGCCGGGTGGATTACCTTGACATAAAACGGCACGGCGAAGAGATTCCAGCGCAGGCCCTTCAAGAGCTTGGGCAGTGGTTCGTCATAGCCGCCCATGCCGAGGGCGAACAGATGGGGCTGCCGGCGCAAGGCGTCCACGAGCAGGCGGAGGCCCAAGCCACCGTAGGCCCGGTTGACGATTCCCTCCGAGATGGGCAGGTGAAAGAAGCCGATCGACAGGATGCGGCCGCGAAAGGAAAACTCCTGGTGCTTGAGAATGTAGGCGCCCCGGACCGAACCGTCCTCGACGGCCGCAAAGTACTCTTGATAGATTTTTCGGTTCTCGATTCTCGGCAGCCACAGCGGGATCTCGCTCTCGGGGAACTGGTAAGCATGGCAGCCGCCGGCCTCCAGACGCTGATTGAATTCCTTGACGGCCGGTATCAGATCCTTGGTGAGAGGTTCGATTCTGATCGCCATGCAGTCTCGCCCGCCTGGTACCCCGGGAGGGGAACATACACGAAGCGGTTCCGGATGCTATTGTATGATAAGAGCTGGTTAGAACAAATGCTGCGTGATCGAAGACCGAAAACTGCTGTGCTGAGAACCCTGTTAGTCTGCCTGGCGTTGCTCGTGGCCATGGAGCGTGAGGCCCAAGCCTACACGGACCCGGGCACCGGCGCGCTGCTCTGGCAGCTCCTGGTGGCCGGCCTGGTAGGGTGTCTTTTCTATTTCCGCAAGATTACCTCGTGGTTCAAAGGCAGGAAGAGGGACACCAAGAATTGATTCCGGCCGCCTCGTTCCGTGATCCTTCCGGAAGCGTGGTTCCCATCGAGGGGCGAATCCTGCGAGTGGTGAGCGAATCCGGGGTCGAGGATTTGAGAGCCTTCCTGAAATCCAACACGGCCCAGCGATTAATGGATGCCGGGCGCGTGGCGCGCACCCAGATCCTGGACGAGGCGGAAGCGGGCCGGCTGCTTGCCGATGCCGGCCTGAAGGCGGTCTTCCAGAAGCAGGCGGGGCAGCTCCTGGTGGAACACGAGCGGATTCCCTTCCCCAGTTTCCCCTACGAATGGCCGCCGGAAATGTTGCATGCGGCCGCAGAATTGACCTTAGAACTGGCCCGCGGACTACTGAAGGAGGGGCTGGGGCTGAAGGATGGAACACCTTATAACGTTCTGTTTCGAGGCGCCGAGCCAGTGTTCATCGACCTGCTGTCGTTCGAACGGCGCGATCCGGACGATCCGACCTGGCTGCCCTATGCACAGTTTGTGCGCACCTTCCTGCTGCCGCTGCTGGCCAACAAGTATTTCGGCCTGCCGCTGGATCAGATTCTGAGCACCCGCCGGGACGGGCTGGAGCCCGAGGAAGTCTATCGCTGGCTGAAGCCGTCGCAGAAGTTCCGCCCGCCCTTTCTTTCGCTGGTCTCGATGCCGGCCTGGCTGGCGGCGCGGCACGACCAGGACGACGCGGCGATCTACCGGAAGAGATTCTGCGGCAATCCGGAGAAAGCGCGTTTCATTCTCGAGTCCTTGCTCCGGCGCTTGGGACGCACGCTGAGCCGGCTGGCGCCGGAGGGGGGAAGAAGTTCGGTGTGGTCTGACTACACGGCCACGCATAGCTACACGGCCGAGCAACTCGCAGCCAAGCAGGCCTTCGTCGAGCAGGCGGTGGCCGAGTTCTCGCCCAAACGGGTGCTGGACGTGGGGTCGAACACGGGTCAGTTCAGCGCCATCGCGGCCCGGGCAGGCGCTTGGGTGGTGGCCATCGACTACGACCCCGTGGTGCTAGGGGAACTCTGGCGCGCCGCCCGGACAGAGCGCCTGGACATCCTGCCCCTGGCGGTGAACCTGACGCGCCCCAGTCCCGGCATCGGCTGGCGCAACCTCAAGTGCCCGTCTTTCCTGGACCGCGCGCGGGGGGCCTTTGACGGCCTGCTGATGCTAGCCGTCGTTCACCACATGCTGGTCACGGAGCGGATCCCGCTGGCCGACATTCTGGATCTGGCTGCCGAGCTGACCACCGGCCTGGCGATCATCGAATTCATTGGCCCGGCGGATTCGATGTTCCGGCGACTGACGCGAGGCCGCGACGAGCTGCACCAAGATCTGACCCCGGGCCTGTTTGAAGCTACCGCGCGGCGGCGGTTCGAGATCGTGCGATCGCAGCACTCGGAAGGCGCCAGCCGGTGGCTGTACCTGTTGCGCAAGAGGGGGTAGCGGAAAGGTGTGGCGGGATCTGGCAATTGCGCTGTCGCTGGCTAACGTTTTCTACTACAACGTCTGGACGGAGATACTTACCTACACGCCCTCGGACGCCTATCTGATGAAGACCCCGCCCGTGCCGGCCCGCTATGTCGCGGCCGTGCTCAATGTGCTGGTGCTGGGCGGGGTGCTGTGGTTGGCAGCTACTCTGGCCCGGCGCCGCCGCAGCGCGTGCGCGGCCGAGGTGGCCCGGTTCGGATTCCTGCTGTTCTTGCTGGCGCTGGTGATGACCCATATCCGCGCCATCGGCGGCTACGTTCTCATGGTCATGCCAAGTCGCAGGGCGGCCATCGTGTTGCTGCCGGTTGCACTGGCGGCGGCCGCGGGCGCGGTTGTCTACCGACGCCGGGTGGTGCAGGCGGTCTCGACCCTGCTGCTGATAACCTCCCCCTTCGTGCTGCTCACCTTCGCTCAGGCCCTTTGGGCTGCCGCCAATTACAACCCGGCGCCGTTTCGCAATCGGCCGCTGGCCCCGCCCTTGCCCGTGAAAAAAGGCGCCCCGCGCGTAGTGTGGGTGATCTGTGACGAATGGGACCAGAGGCTCACTTTCCCGGATCGAAGTATCGGCGTGGAACTGCCCGAGATCGACGGCTTCCGCTATCAGGCGGTATACGCCTCGAACGCCTTTCCTCCCCTTGGGGAGGGAACCCTGACCGCCCTGCCCTCGCTGACGCTGGGCGAACAGGTGGCCGCAGCGCGCCAACTGGGCCCCGCTGAGCTTTCCGTCAGGCTAGCCGCTTCGGGAAAGGTGGTCCCGTGGAACTCGTTGCCCAATGTTTTCTCCAGGGCGCGGGAGGCGGGATTCAACACGGCGGTGGTGGGTTGGTTTCACCCTTATTGCCGGGTGTTGAACGAGAACCTGACCGCGTGCTGGTGGTGGGAAGCGGGACGGCAGCACAACAGCATGGGCGAGAGGCTGCCCGAGTTGCTGCTCAATCAGCCGCGGCGCCTGTTCGAGACCTCGCTGCTGTCCCCTTTCGGGCAATCGCTTATGACGCATCAGCACATTCGGACTTACCGGGCCATGCTGGAGCGCGCCGAGCAGGTGGCCGCCGACCCGCAGTACGGCCTGAGCCTGGTACATCTGCCGGTGCCGCACGCGCCGCATTTCTATGACGCCTCCAGTGGCCAGTTCACCCGGAGCAACTCCCGCATTAGCGGCTACTGGGACAGCTTGCAGTTGCTGGACCGCACGCTGGGCGAGCTGCGTCGCGCGATGGAGGGTGCGGGCACCTGGGACACCACTGCTGTCCTGTTGAGGCTCCGACCACTCGTTTCGTGTAGCGTTCGCTCTGGACGGGAAGATGGACCACCGGATTCCTTTCCTGTTGAAGCTCCCCGGGCAGCGGGTGGGTGTCAGCTTTACCCCGCGCTTCAGCGCCATCGTGACCCACGATTTGCTGCTGGGGATTCTGCGGGGAGAACTCCGCACTCCGGAGGCCGTTGTGGGCTGGCTAGAAAAGCGCAAGATGGCAGACCGTGAGCCTGTCCCACCTGGGTTGGAGTAATCTGGCAGGAAGACAGGCCATGTGCCTGTCCTACTTGGAATGGACAAGCTGGCGATCGTTCTGTTCGGGCTGAGCGCGTTGTACATGGCCTACGTTCTGTTCGGCTATCCGTTACTGCTGGCTTGGCTGGCCCGTCGCGCGTCCAAGCCGGTTCAGAAGCGGCTGGAGTGCAAGACGGTTTCGATCCTGCTGCCGGTCCGCAACGGAGAACGCTGGATTGCTGACAAGTTGAACTCGATCCTGCAACTAAACTATCCGCGCGAGCTGGTGGAAATCATCGTGGTTTCGGACGGATCCCGGGACCGGACCGAGGAGTTGGTCGAAGAGTTCGCGCCCCAGGGAGCGAAGCTGGTGCGCATACCTCGAAGCGGCAAGGCAGTGGCGTTGAATACGGCCCTCGAGCGGGCGCGGGGCGAGATTGTTTTCTTTACCGACGTGCGGCAGCTTCTGGATCCGGAGAGTCTGCGCAATCTGGTGGCCTGCTTCGCCGATCCCAGCGTGGGCGCGGCCAGCGGCGAGCTGATCATCCTTGCGAGCGACAGCCGCGAGGAAGCCAACGTGGGGCTGTACTGGCAATACGAAAAGTGGATTCGAAAACGCCTGAGCCGGATTGACTCGGTGCTGGGGGCGACGGGCTCGATCTATGCTATGCGGCGCTCTCTGGTGACCTCTATGCCGGCGGACACCCTGCTGGATGATGTCCATCTCCCCCTGGCCGCTTTCTTTCGAGGCTACCGGGTGATTCTGGAGGAGAGCGCCAAGGCCTTCGATTACCCGACTTCGCTGGAGACCGAGTTTCGCCGCAAGGTGCGCACGCTGGCCGGGGTTTACCAGACCATAGGCGCCTATCCGGCGCTGCTGGGCCCGTCCAATCGCATGTGGATTCATTTCTTCTCACACAAACTAGGCCGGCTGATTCTGCCGTTCGCCCTGCTGGTGTTGGCTTTGAGCAGCTTCGGATTGCCGGGAGTCTGGGGGTGGGCGGCGCCGGCCGGCCAAGCGGCATTTTACGCGCTGGCGCTGCTGGACCTGTGGATTCCGGAAGCCTGGCTGTTGAAGCGCCTCTCGTCCCCGGTGAGGACCTTCGTCGTGCTGATGGCCGCGGCTTTCTGCGCAGCCTCGTTCCTTGTCTCTCCGGGCCGCGATCTCTGGAAAGAGACCCGGGTGAGCGCCGGAAAGCGACTATCCTGAGGAAACATGCAGAAACCCTGGCCGGTGTTGCTGATGGCTCAAGAGTTGGGGCTGGGAGGGAGCGAGCGCCAGTTGGCCGAGCTGGCCAGGGCTCTGGACCGCACTTGCTTCGAGGTCCACGTGGGGTGCTTCCGTGCGGGAGGGTTTCGGCAGGAGGAGCTGCGCGCGGCGGGGATGCCGGTGGTCCAGTTCCCGGTCCGCTCCTTTCGCTCGCCGTCCGCTCTGAGCGGCGCCTGGCAGATGGGCCGGTACTTGCGCCGCCATCAGGTTCAGTTAGTGCACACCTTCGACGTGCCCACCAATCTTTACGGCGTTCCTGTGGCCCGCGCTTTCCGGACGCCGGTTGTGGTTTCCAGCCAGCGGGCGCACCGCGATCTGACGCCAGGTTGGAGGCGGCGGCTGTTGCGGGTTACCGACCGCATGGTGGACGCGGTGGTGGTCAACTCGCGGGCCGTCCAGCGCCAGCTCGTTGAGGAGGACGGCGTTGCCGCGGCGAAGATTCGCCTTTGCCACAACGGCGTTGACACGGGTGTGTTCCGGCCCCCCGGGCTGCGCCGCGGCTCTTTGGTTATCGGTGTCATATGCGCGCTGCGGCCGGAGAAAGACCTCTCGACTCTGCTGGAAGCCTTCGCGAAGGTTCGCCGACTCCGGGCGGGGCTGCGATTGGTGATTGTGGGAGACGGTCCCTCTGAACAGAGTCTGAAGAAACACAGCCAGGAGCTGGGGCTCGGCGAAGATTGCCACTTTGAGCCCGCCACCAACCGGGTCCTGGACTGGCTCCGCGCGATCGACATCTTTGTGCTGCCTTCCTTGTCGGAGTCCTTCTCGAACGCCCTCATGGAAGCCATGGCGTGCGGATGCGCGGTTGTGGCCTCCGGGGTGGGCGGCAACCCGGAGCTGGTCTCCCATGAGCAGACCGGATTGCTGTTCCGCCCGGGCGATCCCGATGATCTGGCCGAGTGCCTGCGGTTGCTGATCGATGACGAAGAGTTACGAAAGAGACTGGCGGAGGCGGCGGTGCGGTTGATCCAGGAGCACTACTCTCTGGAGACCGCCGCCCGTCGCATGGGCGAAATCTACAGCGCGCTCTTGGTCGCCAGATAGGCCAAGGCGAGTCTCTCGCGTGATTCCGATATATTGGTGGAAGTGAGCCGGGCATACGCGCAGCAAGGCAGATCGGGCGGGGTTCGCTAGCCATGTGCGGAATTGCCGGCTTCATCTTGCGGGAGGGCGAGGCGCCGCCGGGGCTGGTGCAGGCGATGTGCGATCAGATGCGCCATCGCGGTCCGGACGACGAGGGGTTCTATGTCGAGGGCGGCTGCGCCCTGGGGATGCGCCGGCTCAGCATCATCGATTTGAACACTGGCCACCAGCCCATCTCCAACGAAGATGAGTCCATTTGGGTGGTGTTCAACGGCGAAATCTACAACTACCAGGAATTGCGGGAGGACCTCAGCCGGAAGGGCCACCGCTTTCTCACCCACAGCGACACCGAGACGCTGGTCCACCTTTACGAAGAGGAAGGGCAGGAGGGGCTTTCCCGGCTGCGCGGCATGTTCGCCTTCGCCATCTGGGACAGGCGCAACCGCAGGCTGTTTCTGGCCAGAGACCGATTCGGCAAGAAGCCGCTCTATTACGCCGCGCTTCCACAAGGGCTTTACTTCGCCAGCGAGCTGAAATGCCTGCGCACCGCCGGGGTGCCCTTGGAAGTAGATCGGGAGGCGCTGCGGCTCTATTTTCAGTTCACCTATATTCCCGACCCGTACACCGCGTTTCTGTCGGTGCGCAAGCTGCCGCCGGGTTGCTGGCTCTCGTTGGAAAGCGATGGAACCCTTCGCCAGGGGCGCTACTGGCGGCCTCCTGTGCCCATGGAGCGGGCCGCGCCGCAGATGTCGGAAGCCGAAACCTGCGCCCGCTTGCGCGCAGCCTTCGACGAGGCCGTCCGCATCCGCATGATTGCGGACGTGCCGTTGGGGGCGTTCTTAAGCGGAGGCATCGACTCCAGTTCTGTGGTCGCCTCGATGGCTCTACAAAGTCCCCAGCCGGTGAAGACCTTTTCGATCGGCTTTGAAGAGCCCGCTTTCAATGAACTCCCCTATGCCGGCCTGCTGGCCAGGAAATACGGCACCGAGCACCATGCCATTGTGGTCCGGCCGGACTCTATCGACCTGGTTTCCCGCCTGGTGCGGCACTTCGGGGAACCGTTTGGCGACTCTTCGGCCATCCCCACCTTCATCGTTTCCGAGTTCGCCGCCCGTCACGTGAAGGTGGCCCTCAGCGGGGACGGCGGCGACGAGTTGTTCGCCGGGTACTCCAGGTTCGCCACAGTCCAGAAGATGCGGCCCCTCGATCGTCTGCCCCGCGCGGTGTTTCGGCTGCTGTCGTGGGCGGCCGACCGGCTGCCCTACTCGGCCTACGGCAAGAACTACCTTCGCATGTTGAGCCGCCAGTCCGCTCTGGACCGCTACTTCGAGCGCAACTTCGCTCCATACTTTCTGCGCCAGGAGCTATTGCAGCCCGAATGGATGCTGCCCGCCGAAGCCGGCTTCCTGACCCGCGCCCTGGCGGAGTTCATGCTGCCTGCGCAGGCCGACATCCTGTCCCAGGTGCTGTATTTCGAGACTTCGGTGAACCTGCCCGGCGACATGCTGGTCAAGGTAGACCGGATGTCTATGGCCAACTCCCTGGAAGTGCGTTGCCCCATGCTGGACCACCGCCTGGCGGAGGTGGCCGCCGACATTCCCCACGATTGGAAGATTCGCGACGGGAAGGGAAAATACTTGTTCATTCAGGCGTTGGGCGACCGGCTGCCGCCGGAGCTTCTCGAGCACCAGAAAATGGGTTTTGCGGTTCCCCTGGCGGACTGGTTCCGCGGCCCGTTGCGCTCTCTGCTGTGGGACCACCTCACCGGTTCCCGCTTCCTGGATCGCGGTATCGTGCGCCCCGGTTTCCTCAAGAAGATGCTCGAGGAACACGACAGCGGGCGGCGCGACAACCATCACTGGCTGTGGGCTCTGCTCATGCTGGAACTGTGGTTTCGAGAGTTGGAGCCGGCCGGACTGGCCCATCGAGGCGCCTTGCATGCGAGCTAGGCCGCTAGTCCGGACCGCGTTCCACCGGAGCGGCGCATTGCGCCTGGTGCGCTATCTGAACCGGAAGGGAGCCCGGATTCTCACCTATCATCGTTTCCAGGACTCGAGCGCCCTGCTCGAGAGTCAGTGTGCGCACATCGTGAAGTGGTACCATCCGGTTTCTCTGACCGAGCTGGGGCGGTGTTTGCGGAGCGGCGATCCGTTCCCTTCCGGGGCGCTGGCGGTCACCGTGGACGACGGCTATCGAGAGTTCTTTGATGTCGCCTACCCCGTATTCTCCGCTTATCGGATTCCTGCAACCGTGTTTCTAACCACTGATTTCCTGGACCGCAAATCCTGGCTGTGGGTGGACCGCTGGCTCTATGCATTCGAGCACGCCTGCGTGCGGGTCCTCCGGATTGACTTGCCCTCGGGCAGAATGAACCGGTTTCCCCTGGGCTCGGTAGAAGAAAGGACCCGGGCCGCTTGGACCCTTCTGGAGGACGCAAAGAGAATACCGGATGAGCAGCGGGTGAAACTGATGCAAGACTTACCCGGCTTGTTGGAGACCACTCTGCCGGATGAACCGCCCCCGGAATACACGCCTTTGAGCTGGGACCAGGTGCGGGAGATGATGGAACATGGGATCGAGTTCGGCGCTCACACCAAGACGCATCCGATCCTGTCCCGGATGGCGGACAAGCGCGAACAGCGCAAGGAAATCGAGGGTTCGAAGCTTCGGGTGGAGCAGGAGACAGGGAACCCTGTGCTCCACTTCGCCTATCCCAACGGACTGGCCGATGACTTCGACTCGGACGTGGTCGAGCTGGTCGAGCGGGCGCGATTCCAGACCGCCGTGACCATGCAGGGCGGGCTGAACTTTCCCGGGGAGAATCCGTACCTGCTCAACAGAATTGGGGTCGGCCTCCGGCTGCCGGAGCTGGAATTCCGCGAATACGCGGCCGGTTTCCGAGTCGCCCGGCCGGGCTAGGTCAGATACGGATGCGCCGGGTCCTGCATGTAGAACTCGTCGCCGTCCAATAGATTCAGGTTCACCGGTGGGGCGCTGGCGAGCAAACCCTTGGGATCGTAAACAAAGATAGGATCTTGGCGGCGCAGCCGGAACCCGTTCGCCAGGATGGCGTCCCGCGTGAGCTGCGTCGAAGCTCCAGCCATCAGTTCGCAGGTGCTGCGGTCCTCGGCAGCAGCGCGGCTGGCCACGGAGAAAGCAGCGCGCCAATCCGCCGGCCGATCGGAATCCAGGAACAGGTCGGCAATCCGGGTCTGTAGCCCCACCCGGCTCAGCACAAAATAGCCTCGGGTCTTTTTCCCTTCCAGCAGCAGAGATGCCGAGAAGACAACGCCCGGACACGCCAACATGTACTCGAACATCTGTGGGCTGCGCTTGAGCGGAGTGACCGCGTCCGAGGTCCGGTTGAGCGAAGCGGGAAGTGTACCGGCATCCAGGCGTGAAACCGGCAGCGCCCACCACTCACCGGCGGGCGCCAGCGACGTCCTGCTCCAGACGGTGTTTCGCGCCAGTTTCAGCGGTGTTCTCCAGTTCTTCGAGGGAAGGCTGCGGATCTGGGCCCAAGGACGGACCACCCTGGCGAACAGGTCCAGGCTCCCGTAGGGCTGGAAGCCGGCTTTGGGCAGGGCTTTCTGTGCATCCAGCGAGCCGCCCGTGGTCAGCAGGACTTCCGCCAGGGCCGCCAGCTCCCGCATCAGCCGCGCGCCCACCCCGGCTCCCCGCAGGCTGGTCACCCAATCCATCGGATGAATGCCCGCCACCTCCCCGCGCGCTAGAAGGAAGGTGAGGGGAAAGAAACCCACGTGAGCGACAGTGCGCTCCTCCTGTTTCAGGACATAACTCCGGGGCCCGCTCCAATCCGGGCGAGGCTCGCAGTATTTCCAGCGCATCAATTCCGGATTGGCGATCGGAGCATCCGGCCGGGCGCCAAAACAGGACACCAGGAATTCCAGCAGGTCGGCTTGTTCGGCGGGCTGGGTTGGCAGGAAGTCCAGAGACATGCGCGGACAAGCCGAGGCTTATCCCACACATCGTAGCGCGAAAGCGCGCCGGGGCGTAACTGCCGACGTGCCGGAAGCCGCACTGCGCCCCCTCACAATTTCCAGACAAAAATATTGCGCATGCGGTGCATCCACTCGCCAACTTCCTGGCAACCCAGAAACCAAGAAGGCCTACTCTCGAACTGTCCGGTTCAATCCGCACGGCGGCGGACGGGTCCAGAGCTTCTGGGGCTGTCCCCCGCTGAAAGCATGCGGTTGGACGGTTGTGGAGGTGCAAAGTGTCCAGCAAGTTCATCCAGCGGACGCTGCGAAATGTCGTCTTCCGGGACCGTCCCTACTTCGCGCACTTGGCCCTTACGCACCGATGCAATCTGCGCTGCCGGTTTTGTCACGTCCAGGAAGAGAAATTCGAGGAACTCGACACCGAAGGGATAAAACGTGTCATCGACGTTCTGGACCGAATGGGGGTGGCGGTACTGAGCATTTCGGGCGGCGGGGAGCCGCTGCTGCGATCGGACTTCGCAACGATCCTGAACTATGCGGCCCGCAAGGGCCTGTACACGAAAATCACGTCCAACGGGACGATGCCTCTGGAACGGTACCGCCAACTGCTCAACTCCGAAGTCAAGGAGATTGCCATTTCCGTGGACGGGGTGCAAGGCAACGACCTGCCCTTCGGCCACGTCGGGCCCGGCATCTTGCGGACCATCCGCTATCTGAACGACCATCTGCCGCCGGGAAAGCAGCTCACGCTGAACATCACCGTGTCGCAGGCAAATCGCGATCAGGTCGAAGAGATCGTCTCCTACTGCACCAGGGAATACCCCAAAGCGAAGCTCTGGTTAAACCCGGTGGTGGCGGGGTCCGGCAAGCTGCGAACGGCGACGGAGGTGAAAGTCAGCCCGGACTACCTGCGCCGCTGCGAATCGCCCACGCTGCTTTCTGTCGAATTCTACAAGCAGGGAGTGGAAGAGCAATATCGAGGCGACGCGGACGGTTGGGGATGCAAAGCCGGGCGGATGTTCTTCGACATCAAGCCCAATGGGGATTTCTGGATCTGTCAGGACCAGCCTTCCCGAACGCCCCTCAACGTCCTGGAGCCCGATTTCAGGAGCAGACTGCGGAAGGCGGACTTCAGCTACCGCCGGGAGTGCAGCGGGTGCACCTACTCGTGCTACTTGGTAACGCAAGAGGGTTTTCAGGTGGGCAACTGGCCACAGATGGCGGGTCTGTGGTGGAAGGCGAACACCCGTCCGGACGAACGCTGTCGTGAAGTCGCAGCCCAGAACGGCTGGCTGAGCGGGCTACTCAGTTTCTGCGTGAGCAGGCTGAAAGCCTCTGCCGCGACACCCGTACTAAGCGCGCTTTTGGCGCTTCTGCTGGGAGCCGGCTTTCTTCTGGGACAAGCCAGGCCAGCGGCTCTCGACAGTGAAGAGGTACTGCTCCAGATGGAACGGTCGAACGCTGCCCGGGAGCAAGAGCTCGCCGCCTTCCGGAGCCTGCGCAGCTATGTGGCCGCCAATTCGCTTTTCCGGTGCCAGGCGCGGGTGACGGTCGAGTTCCGATTCGATGCGCCTGGCGACAAGACGTTTCGTATCACGCAACGTGCCGGCTCCCGAGCTATTCAAAGCCTGGTTATTGAACCGTTGATGGCCACAGAACGGGCCAACGCGAGCCTGCCGGCCCGCTGGGAAGTAGATATCTGCCGCCGTAACTACGTTTTTACCTTTTCCAACTTCGACGAAAACGCGCGAGCTTATCTGTTCGAGGTCCAGCCCCGCACGCCCAATAAGTATCTTTTCCGAGGCAAGGTCTGGGTAAACGGCCAGAGTTTTGGGATCCAACGAATCGAGGGAGAGCCGCGAAGTCCCCCTCATTCTGGGTGAAGCGGACGCATTTCGTACATGAGTACGCTCAATTCGGAAGTTTCTGGTTCCCGGTTCACCACCGCAGTGAAGCGGAACTGCGACTATTCGGCCGTTCCAGCCTTGTGATCGAGTATTTTGATTATCGATGGGAGGCAACGAGCCGTGACCGAAAGGAGTCTGCCGGCGGATCGGGGTCCGATTCCTCTTCAGACCAGCACGGTCGTTAAGCAGACTGGCAAGCAACCGGCGGAAAGCAAAATCAACCTGGGGCACCTGCTAACCGAGATAGAGTTCTAGTACCAACGCACCTCGGACCTAGAACGGATTTGAAACCAAAGGTTGATTTACTCGCCTATCGGCGGCTTCCATAATAAGGGCAACAAATACAATGAGTCCGAGGGATGTGACCGTGCATTCGAATGGGTTGCGGGCGCGAGCCAGCAGGCGCACCGGAATGGCCTGCGCTTTGCTGGTCCTGATTGCGGCAGGGTCGGCGCCTTTGGCGGCGCGCCCATTCGACGTGAGCGATAGACCCTTCGTCACCGTGCACCAGGGTGAGGATCTGCTGATCCATTTTGGCGTCTGGAACTACGGCTACAACAATCCGGGCGTTTCGCCGCATCCCACGCAAGTGGGATTGATGGTGCTGGGACAGGACCCGGCCGGGCGCCCTGTAGGGACCATACCGGACACCACCATCGAGTACTTTCCCGGGCTGGTGTTCGAAGGCTGGCTGGAGTCTCTGGATGGCTCGGTCTGGGTGCCCTTGTACGATTCCAACGCGGCACGCCTGGGCTTGGCTCAGGGTCTACTGGTGGTCACCCGCGCCAGCGTCACCTCCAGCGGGGGGGCACCGGTGCCGGCCGCCGCGATCAATGCCTCACAGTTCCTCCCTCTATCCACCTCCGAGGCGCTGTTCGGCGCGCACATCGGCAGCTACGACAACGCGGCGGTCATCCGGCTGCACAATTGGGGCGCCGACTTCCGGATCGGGCTAGGGCCGGGCTGGACGGTGGGACGCTCGATTTCCGAGCCGGGCATCGGCGGTCTGGGCCCCGTGGAAACCGCCGGCATCACCGGGCGCGTGACGGTCGAGAACCCGGAACCGTCCACCTGGCTGCTGCTGGGCGGCGGCCTCACCTTGTTGGGCTGGCTGGCGCGGCGCTACAGATCGAAACCGTGACAGGCCATGGGCCTGTACTACTAAAGCCCCATTTGTTTGCGGCCCGCGAAGATTCGGCGTGTTGACCGCGTTCAGTGTCGCCGGCCAATTGACGATTTGCTCATTGACGATTGACGATTCCAGTGTCCCGCGGCGCCAGACACAGCAATCGTCAATCGTCAATCCCGCAATCGTCAATTTCCCCGGCCGGATCACTGCGCCAGTATACGTCGGTGGCGCCGTTGTGTGGTTGCGGCTCTGCCGCGCTGTCCTACCTGCCAAGCTCCTCGATAAAGCGCTGCATGCGCCGGTAGTGCGAACCTTTCCAGTACACCCGCCCGCAGGCGTGGCACAGGTGGAATTCCTCGTAGTGCAGTCTGGTCTCGGGCGGCAGGCGGCCGGCGATGAGCGGCTTGGCCACCGGCTCCAGCAAACCGTTGCAGCGCAGACAGCGCGTGAACGGAGCCAGGCGATCGAACAGATCGAAGCGCGCCAGGCTCTCCAGCAACTGCCGCCGGGGGTTGGTCTCCCGCACGCAGTAGCCGTGCTCGATGGCTCGTCGCTTGAGCAGATTGCGATCCCTGGTCAGCAGAATGCGCCCCTCGCTCCTCAGATGCGCAGCAGCTCCTCGTCCTGGTAGTCGCTCTGGTACAAGGTGTCAAAACCCAACATTCGCAGATAACTCGCCAGACGGCCCAGGTGCGTGTCCAAGACAAAGCGGGGGTCGCGAAGCGGCTGCGGGCGCACCCGCACGATCGGCGCGATGTCAATGGATTCGAACACCGGGTAGACGCTGATGCGGTCACCGTCCCGGACCAGGTAGGAGAAGCCCACCGACTCGCCATTGGCCAGGATCAGATCGACTTCCGTGTGGGGCACGCCCAGGGATTCGATCATGTCCTTGACCGATCCGCTGACCTCGAAGGGATACGAGAAAGGAACCAGCCTTTTGGAGGGCGGCAGAAAATCGTTCAATTCCGCATAGAATCGAAACTCGGCATGATTCATTGCGGTTTCTTTCAGTGCGCTCTTGCCATTCTCGGCGCCAGGCTATCAGGGGCCGGACCGAGGTTCTTCATACCTTGGAGCGAGAACAAATCAGGCCCGAGTGGAACCACTACGAAGTCGGATGCAATCAGGCCGGCTCGATTGATTGCACCCATGCTGGAACCGAGATCGACCAGGATGACGTTGGCCTGTCTAACCTCCGCAGCAGCTTGTAACAACCGCCAGAATGCCGAAGTGATCAGGAAGGCGCGTTGGTCTCCGATCATGCATTTCGGCCAAACCTCAGAAAGCTGATCCTCGAACGTAGACAGCGCTGCGTCGCCTGGGTACGAGCCCGAGACGCTCCCCGATATCCTCGACATGGGGCAAAGTGAAATCGCCGACGCCTCGCATGAGAGGCTGAAGGCAACCAAGAACCGTTAAGCGATGCTCCTCGTCTGACAGGACCTCTTCCATCCGGTCCTCACCAACCATGGCCGCAGTCAGATTCGCCTGCGGATCAGATCAGCCGCCACCACGCGCAGGCCGCGATCGCCGAACATCCACGCCAGGTGATACACCATGGTGGTCTTGCCGAC
>CAVRZY010000046.1:0-34709 GCA_963725415.1 uncultured Acidobacteriota bacterium
ATGGTTCAAATGAGCCAATCACAAAAAATGACCGAAGCAACTTGCAGGCTATAATTGTTTCAATTCTGAAGCGATTGATTGAATTGGAAAGCAAAGGATTCAACAGTATGGAAAGAATCGACGAACATGTCCGCAAACTGAAATTCAAAGATCAAGATGATCTCTGAGTTAAGCACGCGCTTCCGAAAACAGTTCATGACAAACGAAGAAATCAAAAGTATTCAGTGGGTTGCGGGCGAACCAACCATGCGAGGAGAGAGAACATGAGCGATTGGCAAGACGAAATCGAGCGCCGGCGCCGTTCGGCAAGGCCCTTGCGCCAGCAGGCCGACAGCCTCGATGCCGAAGTAGAGGACCTCTCGACGCGAGATGCTGTCAACCTGCGGAACGGGCTGCTTCGCATTGCTGATGGTGCTTTGCTCCCGCATACGCCTGACCACTTGGTGATGGTGCAACTGCCGTGGCCTCGACCCCGAAGCGCGAAGCATCGTAGTGGATGCGGCGCTCCGGACGTTCTTCCCGGACACGGACCTCCATGCACTGTACGCGCGTGAGGACGACTGCATAACAAGCCGCATCCGCTGGCGGCCCTGGGAACTACGGAGGCCCTTGCGATGAATGAAAGACCCATCCGAGCCGCAACGTACCTGCGGCTTCGACTTTGGCCCAGGACACCTCGATTGAGATTCTGGCGCTCATGGGCGCCGCCTTTGCGAGCAACGCGGTTATGAAGTTGCTGAGTACGCAGACGAAGGCGTGAGCGGCACGGCAGAGCAGCGCCCCGGTCTCAACCGGCTGATGACTGATGCGGCCCGGGGCCAAGTTCAACTTGGTGGGAATCTGGGCCGTGGACCGGCTTGTGCGCTCCGTCCGGCACCTAATTGAACTTGCCGACCGGTTCCGGGAGCTTGGGATAGACCTTGTGTCGTTGCGGGAGCCGGGTCTTGACACACGGTTGCGGTTTCGTCTACTGGTCGGACCTCGCCGCCGCATTGCGGGACTACCTGGCCACGAAACTGCCCACGGCGCGGGCGTTCCCCATGTGGGCGCAGGGGGGCGCCGAACTACTCCGGGCAGACTTGGCACGGGCGCGCCGCTTGTGGGTGACGGAGCCGCGAACCTTCGCCGAGCGATTGGCGCAGGCGCGAACCCGCTTCCTGCGTTACGAGGACGAGGCAGGGCGCGTGGCCGATTTCCATTCACTCAGGCACGTCTTTGCGACCGGCCTGGCGAACGCCGGACGTTCATCCGCGCACGGCGCAGAGCCTTCTCCGGCATTCGACGGTTGAGTTGACGATGGGTGTCTACACGCACGTCGGACTGCCGGGCTTGGCCGATGCCGTAGAGGTCCTGCCCGATTTGACGTTGCCCCTGAGCGCCGCGGCGGGCAAGACCGGTACGGACGGGGCGGAAATGACTCACGATTTGCTTGCTGTTCGGGGGCCGCAAAAGGGCACTTTTCGCAACATTTCGGGACGGCGGAGCGACACGCCGCGAAAGCGGGAAAGCAGCAGAACGCGGAGAAAGTGGGGTTTCTCCGCAAAAGTAAGATGGCGCGCCCGGCAGGGTTCGAACCTGCAACCTTCGGATTCGAAGTCCGTCACTCTATCCATTGAGCTACGGGCGCATTCTCTGCCTCGCATTGTACGCCCCGCGCCGGCCCGCGTCAACGCGGAAAATGGGGTCAGGAACCCAGGAGGCGCGCGAGCGCGCCAGTATTTGCGCGGAAGCGCCCTGGGACTGGCTCCTTTTCCGGCCGTTTGGAAAAGGTGCCTGTCCCCGTCGCGCGACCGGGGACTGGCGCAGGCCGGGCTGCTGAGTGCGAAGGGCTGTGCAGACGCCGGCCGCCTCTATATCTGGGCGGATACCGATCAGCGCACGATCGAAACCGGCCGCGCGCTCGCGGAGGGTATGTTCCCGGATTGCGCCGTCCAGGTCCATTCGCTGCCGGAAGGATCCGACGATCCGCTCTTCAGTCCAATCAACGCCGGGATCGGACGCCCGGACCGCAATCTGGCGGCGGCGTCGGTGGCCGGGCGGATCGGCGGGCACCCGCAAGCCTTACTGGAAGCCTATCGCCCCGCCTTGGAAACGATGCAGCACGTGCTCGCCGGATGCAAGCCGGGACCGGGGTGCCGCCCGGTGAAGCAGTCTCTGTTGGAACTGCCCGCGGCGGTCGGGCCGGGCAAAGCCGACCGTCTCGCTGAAATGACTGGGCCGCTCGCCACCGCCTCAACCTTGGCGCAGAATCTCCTTCTCGAATACGCCAACGGAATGGCGGGCAAGGAGCTCGGCTGGGGCCGGCTCAACGAGTCCAACCTGCGGCAGATGATGAGCCTCCACACGGCCTACGCCGATCTGCTCCGGCAGACGCCGTACATCGGTCGCGCACAGGTTTCCAACCTGTTGAGTCATGTCCTCAAAGCGATGGAGCAGGCTGTCGCGGGTAAGGCAGTGGCCGGAGCGCTAGGCAAGCCAGGCGACCGCGTGGTCGTCATCGTCGGGCACGACACGAACCTCTCCAATATTTCGGGGATGCTGGGGCTTTCTTGGCTGATCCCGGGATATCAGCGCGACGACACGCCGCCAGGGGGCACCTTGGTCTTCGAGTTGTGGCAGCGGCCCGCCAATGGAGAGTACACGGTCCGCACCTACTACATCTGCCAGACTCTGGAACAGATGCGAAAGGCGCTGCCTCTGACCCTGACGGCGCCTCCCGCGAAGGCGCCTGTGTTCTTACCGGGTTGCAGTACGGCAGAGGAAGGATTCGCGTGTGGCTGGAAAGCGTTCCAGCGCACCCTTGAGAGCGCCATCGACCCGGCGTTTGTGAAGCTGTAAGGCGTTTGGGACAGGGGCAGACCGCTACTCGCCGAAGCGCCCGGCCACCAACTCCGCCAGCGCGCTGACGGCTTGCTCTTCGTCTTCGCCCTCGGCCGTGATGGTCAGCTCGACGCCGGCGGTGATTTCGAGCAGCATCAGACCGAGCACGCTCTTGCCGTCCACCTCCCGGTCGCTTTTGGCCACCCGAATGGCGGACCGGAAGCGGTTCGCAGTCTCGATGAACATGCCGGCCGGTCGCGCGTGCAGTCCTGTCGTGTTGAGCACCTTCACGGTTCGCGAGGTCACCGGGAAGGCATCCTTTCACGCCCAAACCGGGCCAGACAGTCGCGGACCTCCGCGGCGCTGGCCTGCGCCAGCGCCTGCTCGACCAGCGTCTCCGCATCGCTCTTGCGGACCCGCCGGATGGCGTCTTTGACGGCGGGAATGGCGGCCGGGACCATGCTCAGCTCGGCCATCCCCATGCCGACGAACAGCGGCGCCGCCAGGGGATCGGCCCCCATCTCGCCGCAGACACCCGCCCACTTGCCCTGGCGCCCTGCGGCCTCGGCCACGGCCCGCATGAGCCGGAGCACCGCCGGGTGGAAAGGGTCGTACAGGCCGGCCACGGCAGGGTTCAGACGATCCGCGGCCAGCACGTACTGCGTCAGGTCGTTGGTGCCGATGCTCAGGAAATCCGTTTCCGCCGCCAGTTCGGCAGCCAGCAGGGCGGCGGCGGGAGTTTCCACCATCACGCCCAGCGAGACGGGAGCGGTAATGCCGAGTTCCTCCTGGATAGCGCCGAGCAGTCGCCGCGCGCGGCGCACTTCCGCAAGGTCGGCGATCATGGGCAGCATCACCGCTAGGTTCCCGGCCCCGGAGGCGCGGATCAGCGCCCGGAGCTGAGAGCGGAACAAGGGTTCCCGCGCCAGCGCGAAACGGATGCCGCGCAGGCCCAGCGCGGGATTGGTTCGGCGCGCCATCCCAAACGGCGGCTTGCTTGTCGCCGCCGAGGTCCATGGTGCGGACGATGACGCGGCGCGGGGCCATGCGCGAGAGCACGTCGCGGTAGGCCTCGTATTGCTCGTCCTCCGAGGGCGGCGCGGCGCGATTCACGAACAGGTACTCGGTGCGGAACACGCCCACCGCCTCCGCCCCGGCTTCCAGCGCGGCGCCCACTTCGGCGGGCGTGGCGATGTTGGCTGCGAGCGTGATGCGGAAGCCGTCCTGCGTGACCGCCGGCAGCGCCTTAAGCGCGTGGAGACGCGCATCGAGGACGCGCTGCTCCCCCATGCACCGGCGGCACGCGGCGACGGTGGCATCGTCCGGGTCTACGATCACCTCGCCGGTCGTGCCGTCTACCGCCAGCAGGTCCCCCTCGCGCACCTGGGCCAGCGCGGCGTGCGCGCCAACCACCGCCGGCAGGTGCAGCGCACGGGCCAGGATCGCCATGTGACCCGCCGGCCCGCCCTCCTCGGTGACCACCGCCAGCGCGTTCTGGGCTGCCAGCAGGGCGGCCTCGGAAGGCGTCAGGTTGCGCGCCACTACGATGCCCGAGGCCGGGCGCGGCCCTTCGCCCGCCAGGTTTGCCAGCAGCCGCCGGCCGAGGTCTTCCACGTCCGAAGCGCGCTGCCGAAGATAATTGTCCTTCAGAGCTTGAAACTGCGCCACCAGTTGCCCGACGGTGCGCGCAACGGCCTGCTCGGCGGAAAGACCCTCGCGTTCGATCGCCTGCTTGACCGCGCCCGCCAGCATGGGGTCGTCGAGCAGGAGCAGGTGTATGCGGAAGATCTGTGCCTCTTTTTCTCCCGCGGCGGTGGCGAGACCGGCGGCCAAATCCCGCAATTGTTCCCGGCTGGTCTGGAGGGCGGCGGCCAGGCGCGCCAGTTCCGCTTGGGGACCGGCCCCGGGCCGGTGCCCGCCTCAAGCCGTTGCTCCCGCCAGACCACCGCCCGGCCTACGGCGATGCCCGGCGCCGCGCCAATGCCTTGCATTCGTATCATGAGGGGCGGCTCCCCGTCGAATGGCCGGGAAGAGCCGGTCCGGTTGCGGTCCAGGGCATAGGTATCAGGCCACTTAGCAGTACGATCTCAATAGCCGATGGGATTCCACGCGGTTCTTGGGCGGTCGTGTGCACGCCCTGGCTAAGCGCTTCGGCGAGACGCCGTCCGGTGCGGCCGGTGTTTCTGGATTATTCCCGCTAAAGCGCGTAGGGCTTCATTCGCCTTTCCCGAGCTCGGAAACACAGCGGCCACATCGGGATCGAGCACCACCACAATGCTGCCCGCGGCGTAGCGAGACGCATACTTGTTGGGCCGAGCGTGACTGAAGTCGTACTCCGGAAGTATCTCGTCGATATCGACCCGGCCAGTCTGTCTAGCTCGACCGTGCTCTCTCTTCATAGTCCCTCCGCTCACGGCGTGTCGCCCGCCGCGCGCTGATAAGGCGCATTCCTTGCCCGCGCTCGGCGAACATTATGGCAAGCAGACGTCGCCGTCGCGAAAGGCCCAGCAGCACGAACCGTTCTTCATCCGCCGAGTGGCGCGGATCGCCCGCAATGCGGCCCAGCGGATCCCCGAAGACGGTCGCGGCCTCCTCGAAGGACACTCCATGCCTTACGAGGTTTCTGGCAGCCTTCTGCGGGTCCCACTCGAACCTCACACCACTCATCATTATAGCCACGCCCTTTCAGACAGTGGGCACGGAACGCGTCTGGCGGTCCCGCCCAAGCGCCCCAGACGGCAGCGCGAACCCTCGTCACCCGGGCCTCACCACGACCTTCAGGACACGGCCCTGCGCTGCCGCTTCTAAGCCGTCCATGAGCTGATCGAGCGGCACCACCAGGCCGATCAGGCTGGCGGCGTTGATGCGGCCCGAGGCCAACAGGTCCAGCGCCATCCGGTTGTGCCGCGGCATCGAGCCATAGGCGCCCATGATGAACAGCTCCCGATAGTGGATCAGGTTGGAGTTCAGCGAGGCGCAGGGGTTGTTCTTGGGCAACCCGCCGAAGAAGCTGACGCGGCCGCGTTTGGCCGCCAGCGTGAGCGCCTGTTCCTGCGCCCTGGCGGAGGGAGCGGCCACGATGACCACCGAAGCCCCGGCGCCTTCGGTCTCCTCGCGGACCCGCGCCGTGACGTCCTCGCGTTCGCCATTGAGCAGCACATCGGCCGCGAACGCGCGCGCCAGCTCGAGGCGGTGCTCGAGCACATCGACGAGGATGACCTTGCTGGCGCCGCGGATCTTGGCCAAGTCGGCGTGCATCGAGCCCAGCGGCCCGGCGCCCAGGATAGCAACGACATCGTCCAGCCCCACACCCAGCAGCTCCTGGCCGTTGATGGCGCAGGCCAGCGGCTCGGCAAGCGTGGCCTCCTCCAGAGTGAGGTTGTCCGGAACGCGATTGACGCAGCCGGCGCGCACGGCGGCCCAGGGGACAATCATGTATTCGGCGAAGCCGCCGTCGAACTGATAGCCGATCGAGCGCAGGTCGTCGCACATGGTGTGGATGCCGCGCCGGCAGTAAGCGCACTCACAGCACGGCACGGCCGGGGCGACGGCCACGCGGTCGCCGGCAGCCCAGCCCGTGAGTGCAGCACCGGCCTCGACGACAGTCCCCGCGATCTCGTGGCCGATGACGACCGGCTTGGTGATGTTGGCCGCGCCAAAACGGTAGGTGCGCAGGTCGGTGCCGCAGATGGCGCAGGCGCCCACCCGGATGAGCAGCTCGTTCTCCTTCGGGACCGGCAGCGGCCGCTCTTCGAAACGCAGGTCCTGGGGTCCGTAGAAAACCGCGGCCTTCATGTGTGCGCCTCCTCGCCCGAGAGGATGGCAACCACCTCGCCAGGGTCGCTGGTATGCATCATTCGCTCCACCAGCTCCTTGTCTTCGAGGACTGCCGCCAGTCCCGAGAGCAACCGCAGGTGCCCGTTGTCGCCCTTGCCGGCTACGCCGAAGGCCAGGTACACCGTCCGCCCGTTGCCCCAGTCCACGCCTTTGGGCATTTGCAGAACCACCACCGAACTGCGGAGAATCTCGGCCTTGACTTCGTTGGCGCCGTGCGGCAGGGCGATGCCCTCGGTGAGCCAGGTGCCGTGGCGGGCCTCCTTGTCGAGCATGCCTTCAAGGTAACGCGGCGTGACCTCGCCGCAGGCGATCATGAGCTCGCCGATGGTTCGCACGGCCTCCTCGCGAGTGGCAGGCTCACGGCCCAGCAGAACGTGACTGGCCTCAATCGGCACCGGCATCGTCTACCTCCGCCCCACCGGCGCGAGGTCCCGCAGAATCTCGTCATAGGCCGGCGAGTTGATGTACTCGTCCACCGCGTAGATGCGGGCCCGCGGGGCGATCTGCCCCACCCGCGCGGCCAGGCTGCGCTGGCAGATCACCATCTCCGCGGTGGCCGGCAGCTCGCTCAGTGCCGCGTGGGCCACCGGAACGTCGAGCCGCGCCGCCGCGAGCTTGCGCCGCAGCACGGCCGCGCCGATGACCGAGGAGCCCATGCCCGCTTCGCAGACGAACAGGATCGCGGCCGGGCGTGCCGCCGGCGCCGGCGCCGCCGCGGCCGGCTCGGTGGCGAAGCGAAACTGCTCCGCGCCGGCCTCAGCGGGGCTCGAACGCTTTACGATCGGCACGGCCACCAGAAAAGTCACCACCGCCCCGGTGGCGATGCCGCACAGCACCGGCAGCAGGCCGCCCTTGGGAGCCAGCGCGATGGCCGTGAAGATGCTGCCTGGCGAGTAGGTGGCCACCAGCCCGGCATGCATGGCCGCAAACACCGTCGCCGCCGCCATGCCCCCGGCGACCATGGCGACAAGCGTCAGCGGGTTCATCAGCACGAAGGGAAAATACAACTCGTGGATGCCGCCGAAGAAATGAATGATCAGCGCGCCCGGAGCCGAGCTTCTGGTGGTGCCCTTGCCGAACAGCCAGTAAGCGCATAGCAGCCCGACGCCCTGCCCCGGATTGGGCTCCAGCAGGAAGAAGATCGACTTGCCGAGCTGCCTGGCTTCGGCCACCCCCAGCGGCGCCAGCACGCCATGGTTGATGGCGTTGTTGATGAACATCACCTTGCCGGGCTCGATCAACAGGGCGATCAGGGGCAGGTAGCCGGCGGCGGTGATCTTGCGTGCCCCGGCGGCCAGCGCGGCCGTAAGCCCAGCCACCAGCGGCCCGGCCAAGGCGAAGCCGAGCAGCGCCAGCCCCATACCCAGGATGCCGGCGGAAAAATTGTTGACCAGCATCTCGAAACCCATCGGGACGTGGCGGCCGCAGCGCTGGTCAAACTGCCGCATCAGCCAGCCGCCCAGCGGCCCCATGGCCATGGCACCGATGAACATGGGGATGTTGCTGCCGGCCGCCATGCCCATGGTAGCCACCGCGCCCACCAGGCCGCCGCGCGGGCCGTGCACCAGCCGGCCGCCGGTATAGCCGATCAGGATGGGCAGCAGGTTCAGGATCATCGGATCCACCAGCCGCGCCAGGAACTTGTTCGGAAGCCACCCCGCGGGCATGAACAGCGCGGTGATGAGGCCCCAGGCGATGAAGGCCCCGATGTTGGGCACCACCATGCCGGCCATGAAGCCACCCACCTTCTGCATGCGAGCTTGGATCACTTGGCAATCACCTCCCAGTGTCGCGCGCCTACCTCATCGGGGCGGCGCCGATTACGATGAACTTCGATTCGTAAGGCTCGAAGTCCAGCGGCACGCGGACCGCGTCCTTCTCCACCGAAGCACCGGCCAGTTCTGAAATCCGGCCGGCAGCGGCATCCCACTCTCGGACCTGACCGGTTCCGGCCAGCAATGCCTGGCGGGACTGGCGCTGCTCACTCTCGTTGAAAAAGAAGTAGAGGTCCGCGTCGCGCCAGCGCCTGTGGACGTACTTCAGTGGAGGAGCAGGTTGATCGAGAGCGACGTCCGGCCGGGGTAAAGCCGCGAGCACCCGCGGCGTGAGTTCGACGGCGGGCTCGACGACCGCCCAGCTCAAGTCACCCGCCGTCCCGGCCTTCAAGAAAGTGCGGTCCGTCACCAGGGCAGGCGTCCGGCCCAGGAACACGACGCGCCCGCCGTAGTGGGCGAACGCTCGCAGGCGCTCCAGAGCCGCCCGCGAGATGGCGCTGGCGCCGGGCACGAGAATGGCGCGGTACTCGTTGCCGCTCAGGGTCCGGAAGGCGCCTTTCTGGAGCGCCAGCAGGGAGGACAGCGCCTGCTCGTCCACGAAATCGAAATCGCGCTGGCGCTCCAGCAGTTGCTGGACAATCGCGAGGGTGCTCTTGTTGGCCTCCTCGTCGCCCAGCCACATGGAGCTGGTCGGGTGGTAGACGCCGATTTGAGCCGCGGGCCGCCCCATCGAGAGGAGATACGAGGCACGGCTGACGTAGCGGGCCAGCGCCGGGAACTGTTCGGAGCCGAGCATTCCGGAGGGAGCGCGCGGGCCGTTGGCGGAAGACGGGTAGAACATGATCTGGACCAGGTTGATGCCGCGAGCGAGTTGGTGGTCAATGACCCACTTGGCCTGTTCGACCGTCGGGCGGATTTTGTAGGCCGCAAAACTCTCGGTGAAGGCGCGCGGCCTGCCGAACAGATGCGCCGCCGAGGAGGCGAGTTTCGGAAAGTCGGAGATCTTGCCCGGCCAGATCTGGTTCCAGATGGTGTCGATTCCGGGCACCTGCACGTAGCGCATGTTCTTGAAGTAGTCGCCCTCGGAGCGAACCAGAGCCATCATCATGTCCTCATGATTCAGATGGACCATGTACTCCAAGTTGTTCTGTGCGCACCACTCGGCCTGCACCCGGAAGAAGTTCTCGGCGAACAGGTCCGACCAGACGTCCCAGTAATCCGCCTTGGCCCGTCGCGCTTCCTCCGTCAGGCGCGGCGCGAAAAACGAGGCCACATAGGGCCGCACGTCGTAGCCCGTGCGCCGCTCGAACTCAGCCCAAACGGCCGGAGTCCAAGGGATGCCTTGAATGGAGTAATCCGGCTCATCGCCCATGAAGCCCAAAAAGGTGCGGCCGAACTCGCCTCCGATGTGCTTCTTGTACTGTTCGTGCGTCCAGGCGAGGAACTGCCGCGTCGCGCCGGGATTCAGGTAGTCGCACAGGGAATTGGTGGCGTCCTTGCCGCGCGTCGGGTTGCTGACCGAGCGGGTGGGCGAGGTGCGGAACTGGTGCTCGACCACGTGGACCTCCCACTTGCCTGCGGGCGCCGTCCAGCGCAGCTCGTCCGAGCGGACCTCCAGCGCCTGGCTGCTGCCGTCAGCCAGGTTGACCGCAATGGCGCCGACCGTCTCTGGCGGCAGCTTGCGCGCCAGCGTCTGGCCGGGGGCCACGGGGAGTTTTTCGGCCACCACGAGGGCTTGCATTCGGAGATCGGGGCGCTCGGAGCTGAACTTCCCCCCGGCGAACCCGCTGGGATACTTGCCTTCGTCTTCGATCCACACACGCATCCCCCGGCGGCGCGCGTGCTCGACCGCCAGCCGCACCAGTTCAAACCAGCCCGGCGAGAGATACGGGGCGCTCATTCCGTAGCCCGCTTCGATCATGACACTGGGGAAGCCGAGCGCCTGGATCTGGTCCAGGTCCCGAGTGATGACGGCTTCGGTCATGGGACCGTCCCAGCCCCACCACAACACCATCCCCTTCTCGGGCGGAGGCGTGCGGAAGTTCGACGCCGCTTCGGCCACGGAAGGCACGGCGATCCGCTGCCAGGGCCGCTCCGCGGCCAAGGCCGCGTTCAGGAAGAGAGTCGGGAGCACAGCTTTCCACAGGGCAGGCATTCGTCTCAAATGATGCGGCACGAGCTCGACTGGCGTCAAGGTCGCCCGCGTAATTCGGGGACTGGCGCGAATTTCGCCGCCTTTGCGAAATTCGTGGCCTGTACCCGAATTACCCTTCCCGCACTAACCCGCGTAATTCGGGGACTGGCGCGAATTTCGCCGCCTTTGCGAAATTCGTAGCCTGTACCCGAATTACCCTCCCCGCACTAACCTGCGTAGTTCGGGGACTGCCGCGAATCTCGCCGCCTTTGCGAAATTCGTGGCCTGTACCCGAATTACCCTTCCCGCACTAACCCGCGTAATTCGGGGACTGGCGCGAATCTCGCCGCCTGTGCGAAATTCGTGGCCTGTACCCGAATTGCCCCCCGCACGAACCCGCGTAATTCGGGGACTGGCGCGAATTTCGCCGCCTTTGCGAGATTCGTGGCCTGTACCCGAATTACCCTCCCCGCACTAACCCGCGTAATTCGGGGACTGGCGCGAATTTCGCCGCTCTTGCGAAACTCGTAGCCGCCCTCGAAAATCGGGGGACAGGCTTCGGTGTCCCAAGCGTCGTTTGCGTGCGGACACCGTTGCCTGTACCCGATTTTCACCCCGGCGGGTGTAGCGCAGCCTCATGGGCGGACTGTCCCCGAACTTTGGCTGTGTTATTCTGAATGGAACCAGAGGGTCTGGCCATGACGCGTCGTCTTCATGTCATCTTGGCGGTTTTTCTGGGGGCGCTGGGGTGTGGCGCAATACTGGCCCAACGCGGCTTCCGCGGTTTCCCCTACGAGGAAGACAATCCTGTGCCCATGCCTCCAGATGCCGCTGAAAAAACGGAGTTCGCTTTTGCGCGCCTGCGTTACCCCTCCATCGCCTCCCGCGGCGGCTATTGGGGTTTTCGCAGCAGTTGGGCCACGGATTACCCGAAAGCAGATCGGCAGTTCGTGCAGGGCGTCCGCCGCCTGAGCCGGATCCACACGCGCTCGGTCGAACAGGTGGTCGATCTCGATAGCGACGAGATCTTCAAGTGGCCCTGGGTCTACGCCGTCGAAGTGGGTCACTGGAGTTTGACCGATGCCCAGGCGAAGAAACTGAGAGAGTATCTGCTGCGCGGCGGCTTCCTGATGACCGACGATTTCCACGGCACCTGGGAATGGGAGGTCTTCATGGCCAGCATGAGCCGGGTGTTTCCGGACCGTCCGGTCGTGGAAATCGAAAACACGGATGCGATTTTCCACGTGCTCTACGATCTGGACGAGCGTTTCCAGGTGCCCGGTATCCAGATGTTCCGGAGCGGCCGCACCTACGAGTGGGACGGCGTCGAGCCCCGCTGGCAAGGCATCTACGATGATCGAGGGCGCCTGATGGTGGCGATCTGTCACAACATGGATCTGGGCGACGCCTGGGAGTGGGCCGACTACCCCCGCTACCCCGAACGGTACGCTTCGCTGGCCTACCGCATCGGCATCAACTACATCATTTACGCGATGACTCACTGAGACCTCTCGCCTCCCTGGGCCCGGCAGATGTTTGAGTCCCTTTTCAAATATCCGTTCACGATGTTCGCCAAAAGCAAGCTGGTACTGCTGGCGGGCTGGCCGGCGTGGATGATGGCGCTGGCGATGCTCGGGGCGGCGGCCGCGCTGGGCTGGGTCATCCGGAGGCAGCGGGCTCGCAGCGCTCCCGGTGTGGCGGGGTTGCGTTTGGCGGTGGTCTGGCTGCTCCAGACTTCGCTGGTTGCTTCAGTCCTGGTTCTGCTGTGGCATCCGGCCCTGAGCGTGACTACTCTGAAACCGCAACAGAACATCATTGCGGTGCTGGTGGACGATTCGCGCAGCATGGCCATCCGGGAGGATGGAAAGACCCGACTGGAGCAGGCCGTTGGCGCGCTGAACGGTGGCCTTCTCGGCGCGCTCGAACAGAAATTTCAGGTGCGGCTGTACCGCTTCGGCGGGACCCTGGAGCGCCTCAACAAGCTCGACCAGCTCGCCGCCTCCTCCCCTGTCACCCACATCGGAGAGACCTTGAAGCAGGTAGTGGCGGAGGGCGCCAGCCTGCCCATCGGCGCGGTACTGCTGCTCAGTGATGGCGCTGACAACTCCGGCGGAATCGATCTGGAGACCATCGCCGAAATTCGCCGCCACCGCATCCCCGTGCACACCGTCGGTTTGGGCAGGGAGCACTTCTCTCGCGATGTCGAGATCGGCGATGTCGTGACGCCGGCCCGCTCGCTGGCTGACTCCCGGCTAAGCGCCCAGGTCACTTTCCGACAGCATGGCTACGCCCGGCGCAACGGGCGTTTAGTGGTGCGCGAGGGCGGCAAAGTGCTGGCCTCCCAGGAAGTCGTCTTCCAAGACGATGGCGCGCGGCAGACCGAGTCCCTACTGTTCAACGCAGGTATTGCGGGCGCCAGGAATCTTCAAGTTTCGATCGATCCCTTGGATGGGGAAGAGAATCTGAACAACAACGCGGTCAGCCGGCTGGTCAACGTCGAGTCCGCCAAACCGCGCCTCCTCTACCTGGAAGGAGAACCGCGCTGGGAGTTCAAATTCATCCGCCGGGCCATCGAACAGGACCGCAGCCTCCAGTTGGCCACCATCCTTCGGACCACGCAAAACAAGATCTACCGGCAGGGAATTGCGAACCCCAAGGAGTTGGAAGACGGGTTTCCTTCCACGGCGGAGGAGTTGTTCGCGTTTCAGGGTCTCATCCTGGGCAACGTGGAGATCGGTTCCTTCACCCCAGCGCAACGGGAACTCATCCGCCTGTTTGCAGACCGTCGCGGGGGCGGCGTGCTGTTTTTGGGCGGCCGGGCGACGCTGGCGGACGGCGGATATGCCGCTTCGCCCTTCGCCGAACTGCTCCCGGTCGCTCTCCCGGAAAGCAAAGGAACCTTTCACCGCGAGGAAGCGGGCGTGGAGCTCACCGCCGCCGGCAGGGATAGCCTGATCTGCCGGATCGAGGACCAGGCCGGCAGGAACGCAGAGCGCTGGAACAAGCTGCCCCTGCTGGCCGATTATCAGGAAGTCGGGACGCCGAAGCCCGGCGCCGTCGTGCTGGCGGAGCTGTTCGGGGCCAATAAGCGCAGGATGCCGTTGCTGGTGACCCAGAATTATGGGCGCGGGCGTACCGCCCTGTTTGCCACCGGCGGAAGCTGGCGCTGGCAGATGCTCCAGGATCACTCCGACTTGAGCCACGAGATGTTCTGGCAACAACTGCTGCGCTGGCTGGTCGTAGACGCGCCGGGCCGCGTGGTCGCATCCACGCCGCGACTGGTCCTCGCCGATGAGGCCCGCCTTCCCCTGCGGGTGGAAGTCCGCGACAAGTCCTTTCAACCGGTGCTAGACGCCCGCGTGGAAGCGCACATCCTGGGGCCGGAGGGCCTCTCGGACGCTATCGAGATCAGCCCGCAGCCGGCCGAAGAGGGGACCTACGTCGCGGAGTGGTCAGCCGAAAAGCCCGGATCCTACCTGGCGGAGATCCTGGCCAAGCGGGGCGAGGAGGAGGTCGGGCGCGACGTGCTCATGTTCCGACGAGAAGACGGCGTGGCGGAGAATTTTCGCGCCGAGCAGAACCGTGAGCTGCTGGAAAAACTTGCCGAACAGACCGGGGGCAACTACTACAGGCCCGGCGCTCTCTCCAGGCTTCCCGAAGAAATCTCTTACTCGGAGGCCGGCATCACGGTTCGGGAAACCAAGGATCTCTGGGATATGCCCATCGTCTTCCTGCTGATTCTGTCGCTGTGCGCCAGCCAGTGGCTGCTGCGCCGGAAGTGGGGTGTGGTATGAAGCTAGCGGCGCTCCTTCTGTTTGCTGCCCTGTCGCTGCCGGCGGCTACGTACTACATCACCGTGGCCGGACTGGGCGGCGAGCCGGACTACGAGCAGCGTTTTACGACCTGGGCGCAGGAGATTGACAAGATCCTGAAAGGCGGCACGGATGCCAGAGTCGAAACCCTGGCCGGACCCGCGGCTACAAGCGCCGGCCTCCGCAGCCTGCTGGAGGGAATTGCCAGGGAGGCCGGGTCACAGGATCTGCTGGTCCTCATGCTGATCGGCCACGGCACGTTCGACGGCGTCGATTATAAGATCAATTTGCCCGGCCCGGATGTCTCGGCGGTCGAGCTGGCAGGACTGCTGGACCGAATCCCGGCGGGCCGGCAACTGGTAGTGAATATGACCAGCGCCAGCGGCGCCTCCATCGATGCGCTGGAAAAATCGAACCGCGTGGTCATCACGGCGACCAAGAGCGGCACGGAGAAGAACGCGACGGTTTTCGCCCGCTATTGGGTGGAAGCGCTGCGCGATCCTGCCGCGGACACCGACAAGAACGAAGTCGTTACCGCACTGGAAGCCTTCCGCTACGCCGACCGGAAAACCGCCGGCTTCTACGAATCGCAGAAACGCCTGGCCACCGAGCACGCCCTGCTGGAGGACACCGGCAAAGGCGAAGGGGTGCGGACGCCCTCGCCGGAGAACGGCCAAGGGCTGCTGGCCGCCGCATTCCCCGTGGTCCGCTTTGGCGCCGCGCAGCGGGTGGCCCAGGATCCCGTCAAGCGCAAGCTCCTGGCGAGAAGAGAAGAGCTGGAACAGCAGATCGATCGGCTCAAGTATCAGAAAGCCGCCCTGCCGGCCGAGGAGTACCGCAAGCAGCTCGCCGCGCTCTTGCTGGATCTCGCCAGGACGCAGGCGGAGCTGGACAAGTAGGCGCCTATGCGGATCAAACACAATCTGCTCTTGTTCCTCTGTGGGATAAGCTTCAGCTTGTCTGGCGCTGTAGTCGAAAACTGCCGCGATCTGAGCCGCCGCGGGCAGCTTTCCGAAGCGGCGCGATGTTTCGAGAAACTCGCCGGAAGCCGTGACCCCTACCTGCGTGCAGAAGCCTTCTGGGGACTCCAGCGATACCAAGAGGCTAACGAGCAGTTTCGCGCCGCGGTGAAGCTCGAGCCGAAGAACGCGGACTACAAGGTCCGCTGGGGCCGTCTGCTGCTGGAGCGCTTCAACCCCCAGGAGGCCGCCAGCCTGTTTGAGGAGGCCCTGGCGATCGACAAGAACCATCCCGGCGCCCTGCTGGGCCTGGCCCTGGTGGCCTCGGAGAACTTCGAAAACAAGGCCGTGGAACTGGCAGAGAAAGCGGCCCTCGCCAATCCCACCCTGATCGAGGCCCGCGAGTTGCTGGCGCGGCTGGCACTGGAAGACAACAATCCGCAAAAGGCCATCGAGGAGTGCGGGAAGGCGCTCGCCATCTCCCCGCAGGCCCTCCACGCCATGGCCATCCGCGCCACCATGGACTGGCTGAACGACCGCCCGGACACGCCCTGGCTGAACCGCATTCTGGCGATCAATCCGGTGTATGGGGAGGTTTACGCCACGGCCGGGCGTTTTCTTGTCCTGAACCGGCGCTACGAAGAAGGCGTCCGGTTCTACCGCAAGGCCCTCGAGCTGAACCCCAGATTGTGGGAAGCGCGCTCGGAATTGGGCGTCAACCTGATGCGGCTGGGGCAGGACCAGGAAGCCCGCACACACCTGGAACTCTGTTACACCAACGACTATCGCAACGCCGCCACCGTCAATTCGCTGCGCCTGCTGGACAGTTATAAGAATTTCGTCACCCTGAGAAGCGACAACACCATTCTGAAGTTGCACAAGAAAGAGGTGGAGCTGCTGCGGCCCTATCTGGAAGCGGAATTGAAGCGCGCCATCCGTACCTACGAGCAGAAATACAAGATGCGCCTGGCGCAGCCCGTGCAGGTCGAGGTTTACCCGGATCACGAGGACTTCGCCGTGCGCACGCTGGGCATGCCGGGCCTGGGGGCGCTGGGCGTGAGCTTCGGCTACTCGGTGGCCATGGACAGCCCTTCCGCGCGGAAGCCGGGCAGTTTTCATTGGGCCAGCACGGTGTGGCACGAGTTGAGCCACGTCTTCGTTCTCACCGCCACACGCCATCGCGTGCCGCGCTGGTTCACCGAGGGAATGGCCGTTCACGAAGAAACGGCCGTTTCGCCCGAGTGGGGCGATCGCCTGTCCCCTGACGTCATCCTGGCGATCCAGGAGAAGAAACTGCTGCCCGTGGTGCAGCTTGATCGGGGCTTCGTGCGCCCCACCTATCCCGCCCAGGTCCCCGTCTCCTACTTCCAGGCCGGGCAGATCTGCGATTACATCGCGCGGCAATGGGGCGATGAGAAACTGCTCGACATGATCCATTCCTTCGCGCAGTTGAAGACCACGCCGGAGGTGGTTGAACAGCAACTGGGCCTGAAGCCGGAGGAATTCGACCGGCGCTTTCTGGCGTGGCTGGAGGCCGGCACCCGCAAGACCGTGCAAAGCTTTGCGGAATGGAACAAGCGACTCCGCGCACTGGCTCAACTGGCCGCCTCCGCCAAATACGACGAGGTGATTCGCGAAGGGCGGGCCATCCGCGACCTGTACCCGGACTACGTCGAGGCCGGCAACGTCTATGAGTTTCTTGCTGAAGCCTACCTGGCGAAGAACGACAAAGCGGCCGCAGCGGCGGAACTGGAACGCTATGCCGGGATCGGCGGGCGCAGTCCGGCAGCGCTCAAGAAGCTGGCCACCCTGCTCGAGGAACTCGACAGAAAAAAGGACGCCGCCGCCGCGCTCCATCGCCTAAACTATGTCTACCCCATGGATGAGGAGCTGCATCGCCGGCTGGGTGATCTCTGCTTGTCGGCGGGCAACGCGGAAGGCGCCATCGGCGAGTATCAGGCCCTGCTGGCCTTGAAGCCCCTGGATCAGGCCGCCGCGCACTTCAGCCTGGCCAAGGCCTACCGGGCCGCCAACCAACTCGACCAGGCACGGGAACATCTTCTCCTGGCCCTGGAAGCCGCCCCGGGCTACAAGCCGGCGCAGAAAATGCTCTTAGAATTGAATCATTCAGAATTGAATCATTGACGATTGGATCATTGACGATTTATGGGTGCTCAAGCGGCGGAACTCAAGGAACGAACAAAAGAATTTGCCGTGCGAATTGTCAAACTATTTCGCGCGCTACCGAAGACTGAAGAAGCCCGGATAGTCGGGCGGCAGCTTCTCCGTTCTGGGATGTCCATCGGAGCGAATTACCGAGGAGCATGCAGATCCCGTTCAAAGGCCGAGTTTGCATCCAAGATGGGAATTGTAGTCGAGGAAGCGGATGAAGCCGTTTTCTGGCTAGAACTTCTGGTCGCGACTGGCGTCGTCCGGCAAAATCGGCTGGAAGGACTTCTCGCTGAGGCAAACCAGTTGTTGGCCATCTTCGCGGCGTCCCAACGTACTGCCCGGTTCCCCCGGACTAATCAATCGTCAATGACTCAATCATCAATGAATCAATAATGAATGAACGAATGGACCAACCCATGACTTCTCTCGCTTCGCTCGAATTAAAGGATCGCATCGCCCGCTTCCAGCAGGTCCAGGAGGAGATCGTCCGGCAGGTCCGGCGGGTCATCGTGGGCCAGGAGGAGGTCCTCGAGCAGGTGCTGGTCTCCCTGTTTGTCGGCGGGCACTGTCTCATCACCGGCTTGCCGGGAACCGCCAAGACCCTGCTGGTCCGAACCATCGCGCAGACCCTGGACCTGGCTTTCAAGCGCATTCAGTTTACCCCCGACCTGATGCCCTCCGATATCACGGGCACCGACATCATCGAAGAAGATCCCAGCACCGGGCGGCGCACCTGGACCTTCGTCCCCGGCCCCATCTTCGCCAATGTTCTGCTGGCCGACGAGATCAACCGCACGCCGCCCAAGACGCAGTCCGCGTTGCTCGAAGCCATGCAGGAGCTTTCCTGTACGGTGCGGGGGAATCATTACAAACTCCCGGCGCCGTTTTTCGTGCTGGCGACGCAGAATCCGATCGAGCTGGAGGGGACCTATCCGCTGCCGGAAGCGCAATTGGACCGCTTTCTGTTCAACACCCTGCTGGACTACCTGACGGTGGAGGAGGAGATGGAGGTCGTCGGCCTGACCACTACCACCGAGGCGGCGCAGGCCGAGCCGGTGACCAACGCCGAGGAAATCCTGGGGTTCCAGCAACTGGTGCGGATGGTTCCGATTGCCGACTCGGTGGCCCGATACGCTGTGGAGTTGCTGCGCGCCACGCGTGCTTCCGACCCCAGCGCTCCGGACTTCATCAGGAAGTACGTGAACTTCGGCGCCAGCGTGCGGGGCACGCTGCTTCTGGTGCTGGCGGCCAAGGCCCGCGCCCTGATGCGACACCGCTACCACGTCACCTACGAAGACATCCGCGCCCTGGCCCTGCCGGTGCTCCGCCACCGGCTGCTGCTGAACTTTCACGCCGAATCGGACCGGCTAAAACCGGACGACATTCTGCGCCGGCTGCTGGAATGGAAACCCGCGCCGTGAGATGACAACTATGCTGCAACGCTTCCTGGATCCCGCCATTTTGGCTGGAATTTCGGAACTCGACCTGGTCGCTAGGACCGTGGTGGAGGGCTTCATCGCCGGCCTCCACCGTTCCCCGGACTTCGGCTTCAGCCAGGAATTCGCCGAATATCGAGCCTACTCGCAGGGAGACGACTTGCGGCACATCGACTGGAACGTGTTCGCGCGCACTGAGCGCTGCTACCTGAAACGCTACCGGGGCGAGACCAACACCCGCCTGGTGATCCTGCTGGACGCGAGCGCCTCTATGGGATTCGGTTCTCAGGCGGTCAACAAGCTCGACTACGCCCGTTTTCTGGCCGCTTCGTTATTCTACCTGGCCAATCAGCAGCGCGACGCCGCCGGTCTGGTCGTCTTCGACGATGAGGTCAGAAACTACCTGACGCCCTCCACGCGCCACGGCCAGTTGTCCCGGCTGCTGCATGCCATCGAGGGCGCCCGGCTGGGCGCGCGCACGGATTTCCAAAAACCCTTCCTGCACTGCCAGCAATTCCTGCCGCACCGCGGACTGGTGGTGGTGGTTTCGGATTTCTACGAAAACCCCGAGCGCGTCATCCGCACCATGGAACCGCTGCGCTTCCGCGGCAACGAGTTGATCTTGTTTCACGTCCTGGACCCCCAGGAGATCTCCCCCGGCTTCCGCCAGCCCATGCTGCTGGTGGATATGGAAACCAGAGATACACTGGAGGTCTCTCCCGAATACGCTCGCGCCGAGTATCGCCAGAAGATCGATTCCCATATCGAAGCGCTGCGCAACCAAGCCCGGAGCGCGGGCATGGACTACTGTTTGCTGGAGACCAGCCGGCCGCTGGATGAGGCGCTGCGCGAATATTTCGCCGTGCGGCAGGGGAGGATGTAGTGAGATTGACGATTGCAGGATTGGCGATTGACGATTGCTGTCTCTGGCGCCGCGGGACACTTCAATCGTTAATCGTCAATGATCCAATCGTCAATTGGTCGGCGGCACCGAAACCGGCCAGCACGCCCAATCCTCGCGGGCCGCATAGCATGGAGGCTTTACTACTGCAATGGGCTTTCTGACGCCATGGTTTTTGGCCGGACTGGCGGCGGTGGGGCTTCCCATCTGGCTGCACCTGCTGCGGCAGTATCGCAGCATTCCCCTGCCGTTCAGTTCGCTGATGTTCTTCGAACAGCGCTTCGAAAGCTCGATCAAGCATCGCCGCCTGCGCTACCTGCTGCTGCTGGCGCTGCGTGTGGCCTTGCTGGCGATGCTGGCGCTGGCGTTCGCCAACCCGTTCGTGACCGGGAAGCCGGCAGCCCCCTGGGGCGGTCAAAAGATGGTCGTGCTGGCGCTGGATTGCTCGTTCAGCATGAGGCAGGGCGATCGATTGAGCAGCGCCCGTCGTGAGGCGCTCCGGATACTGGCCCAGTTGCGCGCCGGCGACCAAGCGCAGGTGCTCGCCTTTGCCGCCCAGGCGCGTGTGCTGGCCCCGCCCACGCATGACCTCTCGACTCTGCGCGCGGCCCTTCAATCCCTGGAACCCACCGATTCGCGGAGCTCTTACGGCGAGCTGGCGCGGGCGCTACGGTCGCTGGCTCAATCCGCCCGTCTGCCCCTGGAACTACACCTGTTCAGCGACATGCAGAAGTCGTCGCTCCCACCTGGTTTCGCCGATCTCCAACTGCCCGCCGGCGCGCGTCTGATTCTGCATCCGGTGACCAGCTCGCGCGCCGCCAATTGGACCGTCGAGAACGTGAACGCGCAGAAAGAGCGCGTCCAGGCCGTCATCGCGGGGTTCGGAACCGAGCGCGCCCGCCGGTCTGTGTCACTGGTCTTGAACGGTCGAGTGCTGGAAACCAGGAGCTTAGACGTTCCTGCCGGCGGCCGGGCCACGGTCGAATTTCATTCGCTCGAAGCGCCCTATGGCTTCAGCCGGGGCGAAGTTCGCATCGACTCCGGCGACTCATTCCCCGACGACGACCGTTTCTTGTTCCCCATCGAGCGCGCTGAGCCGCGCCGGGTCCTGTTTGTCCATGAGGCGCGGGACACGCGGGCGCTGCTGTATTTCCAGGCCGCACTGGAGGCGTCCTCGGAAGCCGCCTTCTCCCTGAACGCCGCCACCGTCGAGCAGGCCGCGAGGACTCCGCTCTCCGCCTCCGCCTTCGTGGTGCTGTCGAATGTGGCGTGGATTCCGGACGCCTTCGAAGAGGCTTTGCGGAAACACGTGCGCGGCGGGGGTTCCATTCTGATCGCGCTCGGACCCGCGAGCGCCGTCCGAAATCGTGTGCCGGTCTTTGATGCCGCAGTGGTTGCATCGCGCTACTGGTCGCGCGAGGGCGAACGATTTCAGACCGTGACCTGGCTGGATCCCGCCCATCCCTCCATCCGCCGCGCCAACCGCTGGGAGGGAGTGCGGTTCTACCAGGCCATCCGCGTCGAGCCGGGAAACGCGCGTGTCCTGGCCCGCCTGGCGGACCAGACTCCCCTGCTGCTGGAAAAACAGATCGGCGAGGGACGCGCCCTGTTGTTTGCCTCCACCTTCGACAACGTCTCGAATGATTTTCCCCTGCACGCCTCGTTTGTGCCTTTTGTGGAGCAGACGGCTCAATATCTGGGCGGCCTGGAGGACCGGCTGGTGAACGCGCTGGTGGACTCTTACCTGGAACTGCGCCGGGCTAGCGCGGCGGGCGAGGCCGTGGAGGTGATCGATCCACAGGGTCGCCGGGCGCTTTCCCTGGCGGAGTCCGCTGGCGCGCAGAGTATCGCTCTCAGCCAGGCGGGGTTCTACGAAGTGCGCCGCAGTAACGCGCGCCGGGAACTGGTGGCGGTCAACACCGATCGGCGGGAATCCGATCTGGATCTCATCCCCAAGGAAACGCTCTCATTGTGGCAAAATACAGGGCAGGGTGCGGCCGCGGCATCCGGTGGTGCGCAAGAGGCGACTAAACCCCGCACTCTGTGGTGGCAGGCGCTCTGGGTGGTTCTGGCGCTGGCTCTGGCCGAGTCCCTGGTCGCCAACCGGCACCTGTCCGTCCGGAAAGAGGAAGCATGAACCCTCTGGATCAGTTGAACAGCTACCTGAAGCGAGTCGAGGTGCGGCTGCGCCTCTTCATCCTGGCGCGCGGCGCGGCGCTGACCGCATTGGCCGCGCTGCTCTCGACCGTGCTGCTGGTCCTGCTGGCCAACTCGTTCGCCTTTTCCGAAGCGAGTCTTGTCGGGTCGCGCATCCTGCTCTCCGTGGCTTTGGCCTGTGCGCTCGGCTTTGGATTGCTTGTACCTGTGCTTAGGCTCAGCCGCCGGAACGCAGCTCGGGGCGCGGAGGAAAAGTGTCCCCAGTTTGAACAACGCCTGCTGACCCTCGCCGAAACAAGCTCTTCTCCTGCCAGTGAGCCCTTCCTGGAACTGCTGGCCGCAGACACACTCCGGATCGCGCGGGAGGCCCAGCCCGAGCGGCTGGTGGCGGGCCGCCGGATTTTCGCTTTCATTTGCGCCGCCGCGCTGGCCACCCTGACGCTGGTCTGGTTGATGGTCTCCGGGCCCGGCTATCTGGGTTACGGCGCCTGGTTGCTGTGGTCGGGTACGCCGCGCGGCGGCATCGGGCCGTTCTACAACCTGCTTCTCAGCCCGGGCGACCGCACCGTCCGCCGCGGGGCGGATCAACTTGTCACTGCCCGCCCCGTGGGGTTCGAGGCCCCGCAGGTGCGTTTGTTTGCCCGCTACCGGAGCGCCTCGAAGTGGGAAGCAGTCAGCATGCAGCCACAGCCGGGGAGTTCCGACTTTGGATTCCTGTTCGCCGGCCTTCCCGAGACGCTCGACTACTACGCCGAGGCCGGCCGGGTCCGCTCCCAGCAGCACACTCTGACTGTCGTTGACCTTCCCTCGGTGCAGCGAATCCGCATCACGTATCGCTTCCCGCGGTGGACGGGGCTTAAGGACGCGGTCGAGGAACCCGGCGGCGATCTGCGGGCGGTGGAGGGTACCGAAGCTGAGATCGCGGTCCAAACCGATCGGCCCCTGAATCGCGGCGCGCTGGTCCTGGACGACTCCAGCCGGGTCCCGCTCACCGCCGGGCAAGGGAACTGGCGCACCGCGCGCCTGACGCTCCGCAAAGACGGGCTGTACCACATCGCTGCCCTCGAGCAAGGCGAGCCGATCCGTCTCAGCGAGGACTACTTCATTGAGGCGCGCAAAGACTCCGCGCCCGTCGTGCGCATCGCACGCCCCGGACGCGACGCCAGGGTCAACCCGATCGAGGAAGTGCCGGTGCTCGTCGAGGCCGCGGATGACTTCGGGCTCCAGGACCTCGAGCTGCGCTACTCGGTGAACGGCGGCCCGGAAAGGACCGTGCCTTTGTTGCGGCAGCAGGGACTCAAAGAGGCTGAAGGCGCAATCACGCTGTTCCTGGAAGATTCCAAGCTGGCGCCAGGCGATATCGTCAGCTTGTACGCCGCGGCCCGTGATGCGCGCGCCTCCACCAAGACCGACATTTACTTCGTGGAAGCGCAGCCCTTCGAGCGCGAGTATTCGCAATCGCAACAGATGGGAGGGGGCGCCGGCGGCGGAGAAGGAAACGAGCAGAGCCGCATATCGCAGCGGCAGAAAGAGATCATTGCCGCCACCTGGAATGAACTCAGGAGCACCACCCGCGACCGAAAGGCCAGCGCCGAAAACGCCGCCTTCCTGGCTGACGTCCAGGCCAAACTTCGCGACCAGGCCCGCTCGCTCGCCACTCGCATCGAGCGGCGCGAGCTTTCCGCCGCCAATCAGGAGTTCTCGAGCTTCTCCCGGGACATGACACAGGCCGCAGAAGCCATGGGAGCGGCGGCGGAAAAGCTGAAGGCCAGCCAGTGGCAACAGGCCCTAACGCCCGAACAGAAGGCCTTGCAGCACTTGCTGCGCGCCGAGGCCACCTTCCGGCAGATCCAGGTGGCTTTCGGCAACCGGGGAGGCGGTGGCCGGGGCGGAGGCGGCATGGGGCGGGATCTGGAGAACCTCTTCGACCTCGAATTGGACACCGAAAAGAACCAGTACGAAGCCAGGCAGCAGCCCGCTTCCCCCGACCAGCGGGCACGCGAGATTGACGAGGCGCTCCAGCGGCTCGAGCAGTTGGCGCGCCGCCAGCAGGAACTGGCCGAGCAGCAAAGGCGCCAACCGCAGTCCTTCCAGCAACGCTGGCAGCAGGAGATGTTGCGCCGCGAAGCCGAGCAGTTGCAGCGTCGCATGGAGCAGTTGACGCGGGGCGGCTCGTCCCAGCAAGCGGGCGGGAGCCAGCAGGTCGAGCAGGCGCTGCGCCGGCTCGAGGAGGCGACCCGCGACATGCGCCAGGCCGGCGCGGCGCAGAGCGGCGGCGCCAGCCGTGGCGAGGCCGAATCCCGCCGCGCCGCCGAGCGCCTGCGAGAGGCTCGCGATCTGCTCGGCCGCTTGCGCCGCCAGGAAGCCTCCCAGCAGCTCGATGACATGGTGCGCCGGGCTGACAGGCTGGCCGAACAGCAACAGGATTTTGCCGATCGCCTGCGGCAGTCCGCCGTGGCGCAGCCGCAGCCTCAGCCGCAGCCCGGAACCAGGCCGGCGCCCAGCCTCCAGCCCCCACAGAATCAACGGCAGGCTCAGGAGATGGCCGCGGAGAAGGACCGCATGGCCGCCGAGCTCCAGCGTCTGGAGCGCAATATGCAAGACGCTGCCCGCGATCTGGCCTCCAGCCAGCGCGCCGCCTCTTCTCGGCTCCGCCAAGCCCTGGGCAACATGCAGCAGGATGAGCTGGCTCTGCGGATGAGATACAACGCGGAGCTGATCCGGCGCGGCCTGGGCCCGCTGGTCTGGATGCGGGAAGCGCCGGTGACCGAGGGGTTGCGCAACCTCCGCGATCAGCTTCGCGAGGCCCAGGCGGCGCTCGACCGCAGCCCCGGCGGGCAGCCCGGCATGGAGCGGGCGCTGGCCCAACTCGAGCGGCTGCGCAACCGCATTCAGGCCGGCGGCCCGCGCAGGGACGACTTTTCGGCCATGAATCGCGGCGACCTGCGCCCTCCCCAGGGCGGCGTGGAGCCTACCGAACGAGCCTGGCGCGAGAGCCTGCGCGATCTCTCTCAAATCAGGCAAATGGTCCAGGCCAACCCCCAAATCGCTGGGGACGTGCAGGAACTGATCCGCGAAATCGAGCGGCTTGACCCCAAACGCTTCCCCGGCAACCCGGAACTGTTAGAGCGATTGCGCTCGCAGGTTCTGCCCAGCCTAGAGCAGCTCGAGCTTCAACTCCGGCGCACGCTGGAAGGCGACCAGGCCGGCCAGGTCCGCAGCGGCGCCTCCGAGCCCATCCCCACCGGCTACGCCGCCGCCGTCGCCGAGTACTTCCGCCGGCTCAGTAAAGAGCGCTGAGGGTCCACGCCGGCCACGCCGAATGGAGTACAATTCCATGAGCCGCAAATCCGGAAACGGAAATTTGGGGCACATTGGACGGCGGTTGTCAGGAGGTGAAAGTGATGCGAGTGAATCGGCGAAGTTTTCTGGCAGGCGCGGCGGGGACGGGAGCGCCCGTGCTGCCGAGCGCGCTACAGCGCCCCAGTCCAGATGATCTGGACCGTGCGGCGGCAGCCCCGGTCTTGAAACGCGACCGGCTGCCATCACCGGTGGTCATCGACTCCATCCGGCTGCTGAGAAAAGACAAAGAGTTCCTTCTCCACGTACGCTCCAAAGACGGGGCCGAGGGCGTCTCCCTGACCAACCCGCCCCGAGCCAACTACCTCACGCCCATCCTGAAGCAGCTCGTGATCCCCTTCTTCATCGGCAAGGACGCCCGCGACCTCGATAACCTGCTCTGGGAGCTGTACCGCTGGCAGGACAACTACAAGTTGTACGGGCTGGCCTTGTGGAGCCCGCAGGCCTGGGTGGAGTTCGCCATTCTGGACATGCTGGGGCGCATCGCGGGCAAGCCCATGGGCGCGCTCGTGGGGGATGTCGTCCAGCGCGAAGTGCCCTTCTACGTGGCCAGCGGCAGGCGGGACACGACGCCCGAACAGGAGGTCGAGTACCTGCGGAAGCTAGTCGAGCAGTCGGGGGCCAAGGCGCTGAAATTCCGGGTGGGAGGCCGCATGAGCCGCAACGCCGACGCCATGCCGGGACGCACCGAAAAGCTCATTCCGCTGGTGCGGAAAACCTTCGGCGACTCCATCGACCTTCACGCCGATTCCAACAGCTCCTACGACCCGCCCAAAGCCATCGAAGTAGGGCGCATGCTCGAAGAAATCAAGGCCGTCTATTTCGAGGAACCCTGTCCGTTCGATCATCTGGAGGACACGAAGAAGGTGGCCGACGCCCTCACCATCCCGGTGGCGGGCGGAGAGCAGGAGTACAGCCACTGGCGCTTCCGCTGGATGATCGCCAACCGCGGGGTGGATGTCGTCGAGCCGGACTTGTTCTACTACGGCGGGATGGTGCGTTCGATCCGCGTAGCCCGGATGGCGGAGGTCGCCAAGATGCCGGTCACCATACACATCTCCGGCGGCTTCGGCTTCGTCTACATGCTGCATTACGCCTCCTGCCTGCGCAACCCGGCCAAATACCAGGAGTACAAGCTGGGAACCGAGCGATACGGTAGCTGGTTCGATCCTCCCATCACGGTCAAAGGCGGCAAGATGACCGTGCCCACCGGTCCGGGCGTAGGGATCAAGGACCTCAAGGGCCTGTTGCAGGGCGCCGTCGAGGTTTGAGACACCGCCACCCTGCTAGCCGTCTGCGCAGTGGCCTTCAGGGCAGCCGCACGAGACCCAGCAGAGCGCGTTTACAGCACCCCTACGTCCAGTCCGAAGCACCAGGACCAGCCCAAGGTCACGGGCTGGGGCGCCACCAGAGCGGCTGCTGGGTCAGGCCGCTGGCGGCGGCCCATGCGACGCCGTCTGGGGCTATACTGGAGCCGAACCGGGAAGCCAAAACGGAAATTCCGGGTATACTGAAAGGCGGCCAGGGCGCCAAAACGGAACAACTGGCTGACACTAAATTGAAGCTATCGCTGGGAGGTTAGCGATGAACAGATTCACAAAACTCACGTTGCTGGTGGGGTGCTTCTTCATCACAACTTTGCTGGTCGGGCAATTCGAGACGGCCGAAGTTCTGGGCACGGTGCGGGACGCCACGGGAGGCGCGCTGCCCAAAGCGACCGTCACCCTTACCAACCAGGACACCGGGATCCAGGTGCAGGCCACCACCGACGAGAAGGGGAATTACGACTTCTTCAACGTCAAGGTCGGCCGCTACACCATTGCGGTAGAGAGCAGTGGATTCGCGAAGTTTAGGACGACGGATGTGGTGGTGAACGTCAATGCGCGCCAGCGCGTCGATGTCACGATGCAACTCGGGCTGATCACACAATCCATCGAAGTAACGGGGATCGCCGCCGCCCTGGAGAGTGACTCCAGCGAACACGGCCAGGTGATCCAAACGCAGCAGATCGTGGAATTGCCGCTCAACGGCCGGAACTATTCCGACCTGGCGCTGCTGACGACCAACGTGCACAAGTCGCCCATTGCGATGACCGAAACGACGCCGCGCGAAGGCGCATTTAACGTGAACGGGATGCGCAGCACGTATAACAACTTCCTGATGGACGGGATGGACAACAACGCCTATTCCACCAGCAATCAGGGATTCTCGAACCAGGTGGCGCAGCCTTCCCCGGACGCGGTGGCCGAGTTCAAAGTCATCACCGGCAACTTCAGCGCGGAGTACGGCCGCGTGGGCGGAGCCGTCGTGAACGTGGTCATGCGTTCGGGAACCAATCAGTTGCATGGGACGCTCTACGAGTTCCTGCGGAACACGGATCTGAACGCGGTCGGCTTTTTCAAACCGGCCACCGGGGTCAAGCCCACGCTCCACCGGAACCAGTTCGGGCTGACCGTGGGCGGCCCCATCGTCAAGAACAGGGTCTTCTTCTTCGGCGATTACGAAGGCTACCGCCACATCCAGAAAACACTCTACGTCGCATCGATTCCGAACCTGAATGACCGCGCGGGCGTTCTGCCGGTGCCGGTGGTCAATCCTCTGACCGGCACCCTCTACCCGGCGGGCGCCCAGATCGCCATGATCCCGTTCGCTAAGAAGGTCCTGAGCGAACTGCCGGCGGTTCCCGCCGGCCTTAACCGCGCGAACGACTACCAGCAGATGATGCTCAACCCGCGGGATTACGCGGACAAGTACGACGCCAAGATCGACGGCCAGATCAACAAGAAGATGAACGGTTTCCTGCGCTTCAGCCAGCGCAAGGACAACCAGTTCTATTCGCCTTACGTGGAAGGCCCGTCGGGCGGCTCGGGCAACGGCTATGTCCGCGTACTTAGCCAGGCGGCGGCCCTCGGGTACACCTGGACCGTGACCTCGACCTCGCTGGCTGAGGTCCGCATGAGCTTCACCCACATGCGTGCCGGGAAGCAGCCGCCGTTCTTGGGTGGCACGAGCATGCAGGACCTGTATGGGATCTCCGGCCTGCCGACCTTTCCCGAATTGACCGGGGGCCTGAATACGCAGAACATCACCGGGTTTACCACCGGCATCATAGGGCGGCAGGCGACGAACCCGCAGTTCCAGCACCCGACCACCTGGAACCCCAAGGTGAACTACTCCTGGATGAAAGGCCGCCATGCGCTCAAGATGGGCGGCGAGATGCACCTCGTCCACACGCAGGTGATGGACATCAACCCGGTGTACGGCCTCCTGGGCTATGCCGGCCAGTTCAGCAAGCCGACCTGCGCGCAACTGGGACAGGCGGCCAACTGCGCGGTGGCGAACGATTCGGCGAGCTACGACGTCGCGGATTTTATGTTCGGTCTTCCCAGCCAGATCCAGGATGCCAACTGGCTGGTAGGCAACTATCGCCAGCGCGACTACTTCCTCTATGTCCAGGACGACTTTCGGGTCAACTCGAAACTCACCGTGAACCTGGGGCTGCGCTGGGAATTCGCCACGCCGCGGTGGGAGCGGGACAACGTCCTGTCGAATTATGACCCGATCACTAACAGCATGATTACCGCGAAGGGCGGCGGCCTCTATGACCGCACGCTGGTGAATCCGGATTACAGGGATTGGGCGCCCCGTATCGGCCTCGCTTACAGCATCAACCCCAAGACCGTCTTCCGCGGCGGATACGGAATCAGCTACGTGCACATCAACCGCCTGGGGAGCGCGGACGAACTGGGCATCAATGGACCGCAGGTGGTGATCGCTACCATAAACCAGTCCGTTCCTGCCGGCGGTTCGGTTCCCGCCAGTTTTCTGACCACGCCGTCCGCCTTCCCGGCTGGTCTCACCAGCCCGGCCAATTTCAATGCGGTCAATGCGAATGTCGCCTACATTCCGCGTGACACGCGGTGGCCGTACGTGCAGACATGGTTTGCTTCGGTGCAGCGCGAACTCGTCAAGAGCTGGGTGCTGGAGCTGGGGTACACCGGCAGTCATAGTCTCCGGCTGCCGGTCCTTAGCGACTACAACGAGGCCCTGCCCAATCGCCCGGCCAGAGCCTGGGGACGCAGGCCCGGCGGCCAAACCAGAAGTTCGGCGCGATCACGTGGGTCAATCCCGCCGGCCAGAGCGTCTACAACGGCTTCTCGGCCCGGCTGGAGCATCGCTTCTCTTCCGGGTTGTACTTCGCTGAACTCGTTCACCTGGTCGAAGGCTTTGGGCAACTCCGAGCAGGCGCTCGAAAACAACGTGACCGTCCAGAATGTCTACGATCTGAAAAACGAGCGCGGCCCCACCAGCTATGACATCAAGCTATTGAACGTCACCAGCGTGGTCTATCAGCTTCCGTTCGGCAAGGGCCGGAAGTTCGGCTCGAGCTGGAACGGCGTGCTGGATGCGATCGCGGGCGGCTGGGAGATGAATGCCATCAACACCGCCACCTCGGGGATGCCTCGTGAATGTCACTTACACGCCGGCGTCGGCCCTGGATGCCACCGGGCGTTTGGCCGAATGGCGCGGCGTGGCCACACAACGCCCGAACCTGGTCGGGGATCCCACCCGCCCCAGCGGAGCGCCGATGATCGATCAGTACTGGAACAAAGCGGCGTTTGCGTTGCCGACCGCCAGCGCGCCGTTTGGAAACCTCGGCCGCAACGCTTTGCGCGGCGCGAACTTCTGGCAATGGGATCTCGGGGTAAACAAGCGTTTCAGGATCCCCGCGCGGGAGGGCATGGGCTTGCAGTTCCGGTCCGAGTTCTTCAATTTCCTGAACCACACGAACTTCGGAGGGCCCAGCAGCGACATTACCAGTGCGGCCTTCGGGACCATCCGCAGCACGCTTCCGCCGAGGCAGATCCAGTTCGCCTTGAAGCTGATGTTCTAGTATACGGGCAGGCCAGCAAGCGCATACTTTCCAGGGAGGATCGGTGAACCGCTCCGAGATGTATGGTCGTCTTCGGGCGCACGTGGGACCGTGGGACATGATCGTGGTCGGCGGAGGCGCCACCGGCGTGGGGGTGGCCATCGACGCAGCCACTCGCGGCTACGACCTGCTCCTGCTGGAGCAGAGCGACTTCGGCAAGGGGACCTCCAGCCGTAGCACCAAGCTGATCCACGGCGGCGTGCGCTACCTCGAGCAAGGCAATCTCTCGCTCGTCATGGAGGCCTTGAAGGAGCGCGGGTTGCTGCTCGAAAACGCGCCGCACCTGGTTCGCAATCTTGGCTTCGTCGTACCCAACTACGACTGGTGGGAAGCCCCGTTCTACGGCATCGGACTCAAGCTCTACAACCTGCTGGCCGGAAAGTACGGCTTCGGCGCCTCGCGGATCCTCTCCAAGGAAGAGACCCTGGAGCGGTTGCCCACGATCAGGACCGAAGGCCTGAGAGGCGGCGTGATCTACTTCGACGGCCAGTTCGATGATTCGCGCCTGCTCATCCATCTGGTGACGACCGCCTGCGAGCAGGGCGCGGTCTTGCTCAACTACGCGCAGGTAACCGAGTTGACGAAGGATAGCCAGGGGTTCGTGGACGGCGTAAAGGTCCGGGATGCTGGAGACCGGCGAGGAGTTTCAGACCGGCGGGAAGGTAGTCATCAACGCGACCGGGCCGTTCTACCGACGAGCTGCGCCGCAAGGCCGATCCGGCCGCCCAGCCGATGATCGCGCCCAGCCAAGGCATCCACCTGGTCTTCGACGGATCATTCCTGGCGGGCGAGGACGCCATCATGGTGCCGCACACCAGCGACGGGCGCGTGATGTTCGCCATACCGTGGCACGGGCACACCCTGGTCGGCACCACCGACACGCCGGTTCCGGCCCCGTCGCTCGAACCGCTGGCCATGGAGCAGGAAATCGAGTTCATTCTCCAGACGGCGTCGCTCTATCTCCAGAAGAAGCCAACGCGGAGCGACGTCCTCAGCGTGTTCGCGGGGATTCGGCCGCTGGTGCGGTCGGGCGACGCCGGCAACACGGCGGCACTTTCCCGCGACCATACGATCCGCATCGAAAACCTGGGCATGATCACCGTCTGCGGCGGGAAATGGACCACCTATCGTCACATGGCGGAAGACTGTGTCAATCAGGCGGCCACCCTGGCGCGGCTGCCGGAGAAGGCCTGCGTCACCGCTCACCTGAACATCCATGGCTTCCACCCGAGCTCGGCGAGGTTCGGCTATTTGTCGGTATACGGCTCCGACGCTCCGGCGGTGCAGGAACTGATGGATGCCGACGCGACGCTGGCGGTGAGGCTTCACCCCGCCCTTCCCTACACCGCTGCGGAGGTGGTGTGGGCGGCACGCGAGGAGATGGCGCGCACCGTGGAAGATGTTCTCGCCCGCCGCACTCGGGCGCTGTTCCTCAACGCCGCGGCCGCCATCGATATGGCCCCTTGCGTTGCCGAGCTGATGGCCCGCGAGCTGAATCGCAGCGCAGAATGGCAGGCCTGGCAGGTGCGGTCGTTCCAGGAGACCGCCCGACGCTATCTGCCGGGGCAGTAAAGGCCGGACAATTACGAAAACCAGCGGACAGCCCCAGCAGCCCAAGGTCACTTAGTTTTCGGCTTGGGCGGGGGTGGGACAGGCGGTTTCGCCTGTCCGCCGATTTTTTCACGCCTTCCCAGTCTCCAGGGGCGGTAGGACGAGCTTCAGCTTGTCTCGCGCGATATTCCTGAGGCGTCCGGACAAGCGAAAGCCTGGCCTGCGGGCGCAACCATGACGGTTCAGAGCGCTGCCCGGAGGTCCGCATTTCGAGCTGGACAACGGCTGGAGAAAAATGCGAGGACGCGCGCACAAGACCGGAGCTCACGAGTCCGTAACGGGAACGCTGGCTCCCCATCCTGGACGACTTTCGAACTCTTGCGGCTAGGAACGCATCCAGGTACTCCTCGAAGATGAGCTGGTGGCTGACATGGACCGCCTCTGGGTCCAGCAGGTGTCGCATCTGAAAAAGTCTTCCGTGTAGCTCACGCCCACCCCCTCCCGACCGAGCCCCCGGTCCGGCTCCGTCGGCTCCGACGTAACATTCCGTCCCCCGCCAGCGCCATTGATTGGCAGAGCCGATGCGATCCGCATTTACCGATGCGATAGTACTCCGAACCAATAAGTGCCTGTTTTTAGTTGGACTTATAGCGCTGGCGCTGCTGTTTTCGCCCGGTTGCGCCAACTCCGGCGCCAGCCCTTCCGCAGGCCCCGGAGGCGGCAAAGGCGGCCGGAGGGGTCCGGGCGGCGGCGACGTGCCTGTCATCGTCGCCTTGGCCTCCCAAAGGAACGTCCCCGTCGAAATCCAGGTGATCGGGAACGTGGAGGCCTACTCCACGGTTTCCATCAAGGCGCAGGTCAGCGGGCTCCTCCAGCGCGTCCATTTCCGCGAGGGCGATTATGTGAAGCAGGACGACCTGCTGTTCACCATCGACCCCAGCCCCCTCGAGGCCCAGCTCCATGTCAGCGAAGCCGAGCTGGAGCGGAACCTGGCCCTGCTGGCGCAGTCCGAGGCCACCCTGAAGCGCGACACCGCCCAGGCCCAGTACAGCCGCGCACAGGCTTCCCGCTATGCCACTCTGCTCAAAGAGGGCATCTTTTCCCGCGATCAGACCGAGCAGGTGCAGGCCAGCGCCGACGCTCAGTCCCAGGCGGTCCACGCCGACGAAGCGGCCGTCAAGAGTGCCCAGGCAGCGGTGGTTGCCAGCCGCGCCACCGTGGCCATGGCAAAGATTCAATCCGGATACACCGTCATCCGCGCGCCCGTGGACGGCCGCACCGGGACCACCCAGATCAAGGAAGGCAACCTGGTCGCCGCCAACCAGACCGAGCTGACCACGGTCAACAAAATCCGGCCCATTTTCGTCACCTTCGCCGTCCCCGAGTCCCAACTGTCGGCCATCAAGCGCCATATGGCCGAACATCCTTTGCAGGTCCGCGTGCGACTGCAGAGCGAACCCGGTAACGAGGAGATCGGGAGCCTGACTTTCGTAGACAACACGGTCGACACCTCAACCGGCACGATCAAGCTGAAGGGTACCTTCGCCAACTCCGCCCGCAAGCTGTGGCCCGGGCAGTTCGTCCGCGTCACCCTGCGGCTCACCACCCAATTGGGCGCGGTGGTGGTTCCCAACCAGGCGGTCCAGACCGGGCAGAACGGCTCGTTCGTGTACGTTGTGAAGCCGGACCGAACCGTGGAATCGCGTCCGGTAGTGACCGGCGCCCGCCTCGACCAGGATATCGTGATGGAGCAGGGACTCCAGTCTGGTGAAACGGTGGTCACCGAAGGCCAGTTACGCCTAGGGCCGGGTTCCCGCGTCGCAGTGCGCGATTCCCGCGGCGGCCCGCGGCGCGGCCGACGGACTTAGCTCGAGGCGCCCGGCGTGAACATCTCCGCCAATTTCATCCGCCGCCCCATCGCCACCAGCCTGCTGATGGCGGCCATCGCGCTGTTCGGAGTCATCGCCTACCGCGCTCTGCCGGTCAGCGACCTGCCCCAGGTGGACTATCCCACTATCACCGTCTCTGCCAGCCTCCCCGGCGCCAACCCCGACACCATGGCGTCGGCCGTCGCTACCCCGCTCGAACGCCAGTTCACCACCATCGCCGGCCTGGATTCGATGATCTCCAACAGCTCGCAGGGATCCACCTCCATCACCCTGCAGTTCGACCTGAGCCGCGACATCGACGGCGCCACCGTGGACGTCGAAACCTGCATTGCCGCGGCCATGCCGCTGCTGCCCCCCGGCATGCCCACCCCGCCCTCCTTCCGCAAGGTCAACCCCGGCGACATGCCCATCCTGTCCCTGTTCCTGACCTCCCCCACCATGCGCCTGTCTGACCTCGACGAGTACGCCGAAACGATGGTCGCCCAGCGCATTTCCATGGTGGACGGCGTCTCCCAAGTGCAGGTCTTCGGCTCCGCCAAGTACGCCGTGCGCGTGCAGGTCGACCCCAACGAGCTCGTCGCCAGAGGCATCGGCCTCAACGAGGTCGACGCCGCGCTGCGGAATTGGAACGTCAACATTCCTACCGGCACTCTGCACGGCCCCCATACCGCTTACAACCTCCAGGTCAACGGCCAGCTCATGCGCGCCGTCGATTACCGCCCTCTGATCGTTACCTACAGGAACGGCGCGCCGGTCCACCTGAACGAAGTGGCGCGCGTGATCGACAGCGTCGAGAACGACAAGGTCTACTCAAAGATCTACGGCGGAGAGTACGGCAAACGGGGCACCGGGGGCGTATCTCTGGCGGTGATGCGTCAGCCCGGCAGTAACACCATCGAAGTTACCGACCGCGTTAGGGAGTTACTGCCCATTTTCCAGGCGCAGATGCCGCCCGGGGGGGGGGGGGGGGGGG
>CAVRZY010000047.1:0-50242 GCA_963725415.1 uncultured Acidobacteriota bacterium
CCTCAGAGGTGGGACAAAAGTTGCCTTCCGAGAGTCCTCAGCAGCTCGCAGGGAAGCACGCGGTTTGATTTGGGCATGCGTTTTGGGGTATCCCTCAGATGTATCCGATAGACGCGGACGTTCGGGCGATGCCTCCCAGAAGACGTGTCTCGGTCGGGCCGGCACGAGCGAGCCTCGGCCTCACGGCAGGGGTACCGGTCGCAACAGGTTTGGCGGTACGGTTACGCATACCACCTCGGACGACTTGTTCGGCGGCAGGGAATGGCTGTGCGCAAACCTACCTGTCCCGCGGAAACCAAAGGCCACTCGATATCGGTCCCTGGGCAGGGCACGGTATTTCTATGCGGATAGTATCTTCGAGAGTGCCTTAACGCAATTTCGTTAATGCCGGTGCTTGCCGTCGAAACTGGAGTTGTCAAGGCGGCTGTGGCAGCGGTGGACTGAGGGTCCTTTCATATCGCTGCTGTAGACAGCCTGGGGTCTTCTTGAACGTAATTGCCGCTCTGTGAAGTGGTTACGTCTGCTGAGCGTAGGAAGCCAACAGCACGGTAGTATTAATTGAACGAGTATCCCTCATGCTCTACACCAGCCTCCAAGAGGAACGAACTCTCGATGGTTACAGCGTGCCGGCGAGCAGACAACCAATCTTCGATCAACTCGTCCAACTTCGCCGCGATGCCTATGTCAGACCTGTGTTTTCGGGCAAGGCAAACGAGTGCCTATTGCGGCACATCAGCCCAAGAGACCCGGTGCAAGGCGCAGATTTGGTTGCCTGCCTCGAAAGGACTGATACAGGATAGGCATGGTTCTGTGAAGGTCAACCCATGGATGAGATTGTAATTGAACCCAGCAAGGGTCTTCGACGGTTCCGGCAAGAAATTTGGGCTGGCCCGAGAAATGTTTTATTTTTTAGCCTGGAAGGAGATTCTGGTTCGATACAAACAGACAGTGATTGGCATCGCTTGGAGTGTAGTGCGTCCATTGCTGTCAATGTTGATTCTAACGGTCATCTTCGGCCGCGTGGCCAAGTTGCCGTCCGATAATGCCGTATTCACTGCTTGTTTGTGCAGGAAATTGCCTTGGCAGTTTTTTTAGCAATACTATCACCATGAGCAGCGAATCATTGCTCGCGCACCAAAACATGATTACGAAGGTCTATTTCCCACGAATTATCATTCCTAGTACGGCAATGGTAGTTAGTCTAGTAGACTTCCTTATTTCCTCCGGGTCCTTGCATGTTTGATGCTCTGGTTCGGTGTTTGGCCCACATGGAAGGTTCTGGTTCTGCCTGCTTTGCTGCTTCTTGCTGCATTGGCGTCTCTCGGCGTGGGGTATTGGATTTCTGCCTTGAACGTCAAGTATCGTGATTTTCGGCATGTTGTCCCATTTGCCATTCAATTCGGTTTGTACGCCTCGCCCGTAGGATTCGGCAGCAGCGTAATTCCGGAAAAATGGAGACTCTTGTACTCACTGAATCCCATGGTGGGAGTCATCGACGGTTTCCGCTGGGCATTGTTGGGAAGGCAAGGCAGTCTCTACCTGCCGGGTTTTCTGCTGGCAATAGCTCTTGTAGTCCTGACCTTCGTCAGCGGGGTGTGGTTCTTTACTCGGGCCGAGCGCGACTTCGCAGACGTCATCTAGTGCAGAATCGGACATGGACACGGTCATAGAAGCAAGAGGTTTGGGTAAGAAATACCTGATCGGCCACCGGAAAGGGCGATTCCGCGGGACGACGCTTCGGGAGAGCATGGTCCGGGCCGCTGAAGGTGCCTGGCAGCGTCTGCGGCACCCCTTGTCTCCCAACGGTGCGACCACAGACCTGGAGGAGATCTGGGCCCTCAAAGATGTGAGCTTCGATGTTCAACAGGGCGAGCGATTCGGGATCATAGGCCGCAACGGAGCAGGCAAGTCTACGCTCTTGAAGGTCCTGAGCCGTATTACCCACCCGACAACCGGAAGAGTGTGCCTTAGAGGGCGGGTATCCAGCCTGCTGGAAGTGGGCACAGGTTTTCACCCTGAGCTGACCGGTCGGGAGAACATTTTCCTCAACGGCGCAATCCTGGGGATGACCAGGCGGAGATCGAGAGGAAATTCGATGAGATCGTGGCGTTCTCCGAGGTCGAGCAGTTCCTCGACACGCCGGTGAAGCGGTACTCCAGCGGGATGTACGTGCGCCTGGCCTTTGCCGTTGCGGCCCACCTGGACCCGGAGATTCTGCTGGTGGACGAGGTGCTGGCCGTGGGGGACTGGCAGTTCCAGAAGAAGTGCCTGGGCAAGATGACGGAGGTGTCCGGGAGGGCCGGACTGTTCTGTTTGTATGTCACAACATGGCGGCGATCAAAAGGCTCTGTGATCGAGCCTTGCTGCTCCGCGATGGCGGCATCGTGGAAGACATCGGTGAGGTGTCCACCGTTGTGGGTCGCTACCTGCACAAGGCGCGGATGGAGAATTGGCATGGACAAGATCACAGGCCCCAAGGAGCGATGCCTTCTTCTCGAGCATTTACCTGTCCGATCCGTCGCTCAAACCCTTGACGGCGATCACATCCACGGACCGGCTTTGCGTGGTCATGCGAGTTGAGATTCGAGAGCCCCCGAGAGACCTGCGTCTGAGCATGAACCTGGCAGACGACAAGGGCGAATGGATTTTTGCCAGTGGTCCACGGGACGCCGGGTTAGAAGTGCCCAGGAACCGGGAGTGTACCAAGTGGTCGTGCGCTGTCCTGCTGATATCCTGTTACCGCGCTCCTATGGGATCCTGCTGTTCCCTGTGGTCTCCCATATCGGGGAGCATTGAATCCAACGACAGCCTGCGTTTTACCGTGGGAAACCCGCGTTCTCTCGCAGGAGCTTGGTCAATCGGCAGAGTCGGAGTGCTGGCGTTGAAATGCGATTGGCAGTTTGCCCGGAGTGAAAGCGGGAGTGCATCAATTCCTTCGTGACATGGAATATCCGGACGCCATCCATCCGGACAGGTCCGCGACTCGCGCAGGCGGATGGAGGCCGATGGGGCCTGATGCACAGAATCGTAGGACGCAGCTCTGCACCCAGCGACGCGGCTGACACGTCCGGCACATACACCAGAGGCAGGCTCATAACCAGTTCTCGTTTCACCATCGCGATCCAACCGGATGACTACACGCGCCCGATGGCCCGGGCTCGGATCCTCGTCCCCGCACTGGACGGCCCTGTTGGAGCAGGCCGGCCATTGCGTCCGTCCCCGTGAATGTCTACCGCGCCGACATCCTCGACCAGGTGCGTGAGTGCGATGGCTTCATGTGGCGTTGGGCACATTTTGGGGGCATGGCGCGGATTGCCCGCCGACTGCTTCCCGTTTTGGAACGGGAGCTTCACCTGGCTGTCTATCCGGACCAGAACACGTGCTGGCATTACGACGACAAAATCGCGCAAGCATATTTATTGGAGGCTGCGGGGCTGCCGACTCCCAAGACATGGGTCTGGTTCGACAAGAATTCGCGCTGGAATGGGCCCAGAAGGTGGCCTTTCCGCTGGTTCTGAAGCTGGCCCCGGGCGCGGCCTCGACCAATGTCAGGCTCGTGCACACGCCGGCGGAGGCCCAGCGGTGGATTGAACGGCTGTTTTCTCGTCACCTGCAAGACTTGGACGAGAGACAATTCGCTCCGCTCGGTATCCGCCGGCGATTGCGGCGGGCCGCTCGGGTTGTTGTGAAGGGAGCGTCGCGGCCGTTGCCCGACAAAGGCTTCGATCCTCAGGCAGGTTACGTGCTGTTCCAGGAGTTCCTTCCCGACAATGATCCGACGACACACGCGTCACGGTAATCGGCAAGCGGGCGTTTGCCTTTCGCCGCTTCAATCGCGCAAATCGACTTCCGTGCCAGTGGCAGCGGGAAGATCGACTGTATTCCACATCGCTGGACACGGGCTTCGTTCGGACAGCGTTCAAAACGTCGCAGGTTCTGAGAACACAGAGCTGCGCCATCGACGGGCTTTACCGCGGCCGTTCTCATGTCGTTGGCGAGATCAGCTACACCTACGTCAGCGAAGCCGTTTTCAAGTGTCCAGGCCATTGGGAATTGGAGGGCAGCCCCGAGACGGGTCGTTTGAGGTGGGTTCAGGGGCCGATGTGGCCGGAGGAGGCTCAGATTCCAGATTTTCTTGAGCGTCTTCGTGAGGGGCCTTGCTACTGAAACCAATTGAATACGAGAGCCATGCGAATCGCGTTCATTACACCAGAGTTTGTCACTGAGTACCCCGACGGGGGAGGTTTGGGCAACTACCTAAACCGGATCGGGAGACTCCTCGTTGAGCAGGGGCATGGAGTGGAGTTGTTTGTATCCAGTTCGCTGGAGCCTCGGGTCTTGGTGCACGAGAAGATTCGCGTGGAGCGGGTGCCGTGCGGCGGGCAGGGGTTGTGGATGAAGACCGTAAGACGAGCCTGCCTATTGGCGGGCGTGGAGTACCGCTATTCACTTTCTGTACGTGCGCACGCCCTGGCGACGGCTATGGAGAGACGCCACCGTGAAATGCCCTTCGACATCGTTCAAAGCGCGGATTGCTTTGCCGTGGGTCTGGCCGTGCGACGACAGAGAGGGCGAGTTCACCTCATCCGCTGCAGCGGGGCACGGGACTTGTATAACCAGATCGATGGACGCATCGGCAAGGCCGACAGATGGTTGGAGCAGATGGAGCGTGCGGCTTTGAGAAGAGCAGACAAGGTATATGCGCCGAGCCGATTCATCGCAGATCATTTCCGGAGCCGGCACAATATCGCTGTGGAAGTGATTTGCCCCCCTTTGGCACTGGAGGTTGCGCCATCCACCAATCCTCCTTGTGGCTTGCCGGAGCGCTTCTTGATACACTTTGGCCAACTGCGCAAGCGGAAAGGGACTCTCTGGCTTTGCGAGTCCCTTCAACAGGCATTCACGTTGGAGCCATCCTTGCGAATGGTATGGATTGGTCGGGACGACTTAGCGGAACTGGGGCACGTCCGATCCAGTCTGGGGCAGCACCGCTGGAAAGTCCAGATTCTGCACCGGCGTAGGCACGGCTTCCGACGCCGCCATCGCCATGGAACTGGGCTACGACGGGGTGCTCATGAACACCGCCATCGCCGGCGCTCAGGACTCCGAGAAGATGGCCTTGGGGATGAAGCTGGCCATGGAGGCCGGCCGCCTGGCCTACCTGGCGGGCCGCATCCCGAAGAAACTCTACGCCACGGCCTCCAGCCCGCTGGAAGGCGTGGTCAGATAAGGGGCCGCGAGTTCACCGCAGAGGGCGCAGAGGCAACCAACGCCTCCAGATCGAGGAACTGCGCCGCGTCGAGGCCCCGGGAGCGGTGAGCAAAAGAAAGGCGGCCGGCGCGCCGGCCGCCTTGTTGACTGGAAGCTGATCGATATCCGCTTAGAAGTAGTAGCGCAGCGAAAGCTGCAGGTTGCGCACGTCGTTCGTCTTGCCAGTGATCTTGCCAAACGCCGCGCTGGTCGGGTTGAAATTGGCGCCGCCCCAGTTCGGGTGATTGAAGGCGTTGAATGCCTCGACGCGGAACTGGAATCCGGTTCTTTCAGTGATCGGGAACCTCTTGAACAGACCGATGTTGAAGTTCTCGAAGCCAGGGTTGTGCACAATGTTGCGGATGCCCGCCTGGTGGTTGAACGTGCCCTTCGGGGGCTGGGTAAAGATGGCCGAGCCGTCGGCGTTCTTGGTGGAGAACCAATAGTTGGGATCGTTCGCGCTGTTGTAGGCCATCTGGTGCACGACCGTGGGAGTTCCGTTCATCACCCAGAACTGGCCAGCGCCGGACATGCTGCCGTCCATGCCAACGCCGACGTAGTCGTTACTGACGGCAGCGCTGCTGGGGGTTCCGGTCTGGAACTGCGTGATGCCGCTGATCTGCCATCCGCCAAGCAGCTTGCCCGCCAGATTGGACTGGCCGCGGAAGAACGGCAGTTCGTACAGGTAGTTGGCGATAAAGATGTGGCGCACATCGAAATCGGCTTGTCCCCAGAGATTGACCGCATAGTAGGTGTCCGGGATAATATCGCGCTGGGCGGAGCCGGCGTCCATGCTCTTAGAGAGCGTGTACGACGCACCGAACGCGAGACCGCCCGAAAAGCGGCGATTCCAGCTCAACTGGAAGGAGTTGTACATCGAGCTGGACACGTTGTCCGTTTCCCGAATGGAGTTGTAGCCCTTATATGGCCGCAAAGCGTCCAGGTTGACACCCGCGTTCGCCGCAACCACATCCGGGGTCGGCTGATTGATGTTGGCCTCGCGTTGCAGGTGCAGGCCACGGCGGGCCACGTAGCCAGCGGTGAGGACGCTCTTCCAATAGAACTGCCGTTCGACCGTGAAGTTCCAGTTCCAGGCCTCCGGGTTCTTGAAGGCCTTGCTCTGCGTGGTCACTGTCAAGGGGAGGGAGTTGGCCGTAGTTCCTCCGGGGTTGTCCACGTTGCCGAAAGACACGTTGGCCGTGGGCTGAAAGGGCGGATTTCCGCCCAGGAAGACCGAGTCGCTTACGCCCAGGCGGGTGAAGAAGCGGCCTATTCCTGTGCGAATCACGGTGTTCGGGGTGACCTGGTATGCAATACCGACGCGCGGTTGCCACTGGCCCCACTGAATGTCCGAGTAGTGTTCGTTCACGCCGCGGAAGAGGTAACTGAGGCTCGCATCACTGGCTTCGGGGAAACGGCCTTTCGCCGAGTCCGGCCAACCGCTGCCCGGAATGACCATGCCGTTGTAGCGATCGTCGCCCGAAACCCGGATGACCGCACCGGTCTTGGGATCAATTGTCACGGCTTTGCTGGGAGTCGTAAAATGACCGGTCGAACACGATCATGTTTGCCCACAGAGCCTTATAAGGAACGTTCACGGTGTAGCGGAGACCGTAATCGAGGTGCAGCTTCTGGGTGACCTTCCAGGAGTCCTGCGCGAAGGCTTCCCACATGAAGCCCCGGAAAAGCGTATACGCGCGCTGGCCCAGTTCCGAATAGGTATCGAACAGGCCCAGGGCGGCGTTGGCGGCTGCCACGCCCGTGTTGGGCTGACTCGAACGGGTATCGGTGAAAAGGAACTGGCCGTTCTGGTTGTTGGTGCAAGTCGGGCAGGCGCTCACGTTGATCTCGTCGTTGTCGTTCTGGCCGGATTTCTCGTAGAGCAGGCCGAACTTCAACGTGTGGCTACCCCTGATCCAGGTGAAGCTGTCGGAAGCGACGTAGATGGGGCCCGAGGAGTGCGACGGATACGGCCCGCCGCTCAGCCCGGAAAAACCGGTCATGTTCACGCTGGGGATGCGGGTCGGGATCAGCTTGCCAACCGGGAAGATATAGGGGTAGTTGATGCCAACCGTCGTGCGATCCAGGAAGTGCGCCTGATCGACCGGGATATAGACGTCGTCCAGGCTGGCCGTCGCCAGGAACTCGTTTACTCTGTTCGGGCCGATGGTCCAGACGTGGTTGAGCGAGTTGGTCTGGTTGGGGCGGTTGAAGTACTTCGGCGTCTCATTGGTGCCGCCGTCAAGCGGCTGGTACTCCCAGAAGGCGTAGTTCATGCGGCGGAACTGGAGGCGCTGCTTTTCGGTCAGGTTCATATCGACAGACAGCGTATCCTTGCGCTGATTCTGAGGGTGCATCGCCGTGAAGTACCAGTATTGGTTGCCGTTGATGGGCGCGGAGAGGTTTGGCGCCGGCCAGGCTTTCAGGATGCCAGTGCCGCTGGGGCTGAGCTGGCTCCTGGGAATGACGTTATTGGGAAATGCCACGCCGGTGGCAGGATCCTTGATGGTCACGACCTTGCCGTAATAGACGTTGCTCGGATTCAGCAGCTCGCTGAAGTCGCCTTGCCGCATCAACAGCGACGGAACGGTCATCGAATTGGTGTCCGTGTAGCGGTATCTCACCCATTCCTGGCCCCAGTACCAGAAGAACTTGCTCTTGTCGGTGTTGAACTTGCCGGGAATGTAGAACGGGCCACTGACGTTATAGCCGAACTGGTTGTAGTGGAACGGCGGGACCTGGTCGAAAGGCACCAGGCCGGGTACGTTCGCGGGAGTAGCAGTATGGTTACGCGTCCAGGTGTTGGCGTTGAAAGCGGTGTTGCGCAGGTACTCGTAAGCCGCCCCGTGGAAGGCGCTGCTGCCGCTCTTGGTGAGGATGCGGATCTGACCGCCGGAGGAGCGGCCGAATTCGGGCGAGTAGGTCGCCGTGAGGATCTGGATCTCCTGCGTAGAGTCCACGTCGGCCGAGCCAAGGCTGGTGCCGTTGGAACGGGTGCGGACCGCCGGGGCGCCGTCATAGGTGATCAGACTCTCCTGCGTGCGGGCGCCGTTGATGTTGCTGGGGCCCTGGCTGAAATTGAACGAAAGGCCCGAGAGGTTGCCACCGCGAGTGCCCGGGACCAGGTTCGCCATGAAGATCGGGTTGCGCCCGTTCAACTCCAGACCGTCGATCTGTTGCCTGGTGACCAGCTTCTGAACGGTTGCCGATTCCGTCTGCAGCGGTGCAGCCGATGCGATTACCTCGACCGTTTCGGTTACAGCCCCCACGGTCAGCGTTGCATCCACGCTTAAGACGGCGCTCGGATCGAGCTTGTTGTTGCTGCTTTGGTACGACTTGAAGCCGGCAGCCTCGATGGTTATCGAGTAGAAGGCAGGTGGGATGTTCGTGATGATGAAATAGCCGGACTCGCTCGTCGTAGCCTGGCGTTCGAGACCGGACTGGTTGCGGACCGTTACCTTGGCGTTCGGGACGGACGCGCTCGTGGGGTCCCTCACGAAGCCGGAAATTGATCCGTTGTCGGACTGTGCGAACAGAGGGGCGGCTGACATCAAGAGCAGCACCACGCCCAGCACAGCCACACACCATTTAGCGATTTGCCTCATTGACTTCCTCCCTGAAGATTCGCCGTTGACACTTGGAACGCAAGAGTATTGCGACCCGGCCTCATTCTACTCCATACAGCGAAAGAAGGCAAGCGGTTCTTTCAAGGGGTGATCCCAGGGGCAGGACGCGCCCAGGAAGCGCGATGATGACTGCGGGCCTGAAAGTGAGGGACTCTAGCGAGGCTTCGCCTCAGACCGACGAGGCAGGTTGCAGCGCCGTCTTCACCGCAGAGGCGCAAAGGACCCAAAGGGGGCGCAGAGAAATCCTGAGAGGTTTTCTCCGCGTTGCCTCCGCGGCCTCTGCGTCTTTGCGGTGAGAAAAACTTGACTCATTTACGACAGCTTTGTAGAGTACTCGTCTGTATGGAACTCACCCGGTGAGTCATTGGCACAGAGCGCCTGGCTTTTCAATGATTCAATGGCTCAATGACTCAATTCTGCAGTGACTCAATTCTGCAATGACTCAATTCCTCAAGACACCGTACCGTCAGCGTTCAACCTGACCCGCCGGTCCTGGTGGTAGGCGACATTGGCCAGGTGAGGGCCGGAAACCGCGCTGGCGCCCACTTCCACGGGGCAGTTGGGTTGCTTGCGCGATTTGATGCAGTCCAGGAAATTCTGGACGTGCGCCTCGATGGGGACGGCCTCCCTGGCCACGTAGATCGGCTCGCGGTTCTCCTTCCTGGCCCACGGCTCTCGATAGATGCGGTAGCCTTCCTCGTCCAGAATCATGGTGCCCTCGTCACCCTCGAACTCGATCGACCAGCCGTTCTGGTACGAGTTGCAGTAGTTGAGCGTCCAGGTGACCATGTGCTTGGGGTACTCGAAAACCGCGCAGAAAACGTCCGGGGCTTCCGCGCCCGTGGTTTTTTGTATCTGCCCATAGCAGACCGCCGAAAGCGGCTGGGTGGTGTTGGTGAACCACTGCGTCACGTCCATGAGGTGGGTGCCCTGGTCGGTCATGTTGCCGCCGGAATAGTCCCAGAACAGACGCCAGGCCCGGAAACGCATGGGCTCCGGGGGACGAGGCTTGGCGGGGCCCAGGAAACGCTCCCAGTTGAGCCGGCCATCCAGCGGCGAGTTGTTCAAGGGCTGGGCAATGTTCCAGTTCCACATAGGCTTGACCAGGGATATCCTGCCGAGCACCCCTTCCTCGATGAGGGCTTTGGCCCGATGGATGACTGGGGCGCTGCGCCGCTGCATGCCGACCTGCACGATCTGTCGGGATTGGCGCACGGCCTGAATCATGCTCCGGCTTTCCTCCAGCGAGTGGGACATGGGCTTCTCGAGGTAGGCGTCCTTGCCGGCCGCCAAGGAAGCCAGCAGGTTGGGGCCGTGCTGGTGGTCCGGGGTGGCGATCAGCACAAAGTCGATGCCTTTTTGCGCCAGCAGATCGTGGTAATCCCCGTAGGGTTTGGCATCCGGGGTATCTTTCTGGGCCAGCTTCAGGTAGGGTTCGAAGACGTCGCAAATGGCGACGCACTGGGCCCCCAGCTTTTGGAAAACGCGGCTGACATAGCGGCCCCGGCCGCCGGTGCCGATTACGCCGTAGGCCGGGCGGTCGTTGGCGCCCCGGGCCTGGGCCGGGACAAACACGGGGCCGCCGCCGCGGCCGCCGTCGCTCTCAATGAATCCTTAAGAAAAGCTCTTCGGTTTGGGTCCATCGATGGACTCCTTCAGCACAATACTCTATTAGATTTCGGGGTGGATTGCCAGGCGCCATGAGTCAGAATTGCTACCGCACCGACATTCCCGTTTTGCATCAAGGGCGACTATGAGTCGGCAGGCCCGCCCCGCCGCGGCGCAGCAGCGCGCGCACCGCAGCCATCAGCACCAGCACGATTCCGAAGGTGCAGACGATGGTGGCGCCGGTGGGCAGGTCCAGCTTGAGCGACAAGTACACGCCCAGCGCCGACACCAGCGTGCCCATAGTCCACCCGATCGCCAGCCGCGCGCCGATGTTTTCGGCGTACAGCATGGCCCCCACCGAGGGCACGATCAGGTAGCAGAACACCAGCAGCACCCCGGCGATCGCCACCGAGGAGGTCACGACGAAGCCGAAGGAGGCATAGAAAAGGAAATCCCAGAAACGCACTGACAGCCCCTGCTCCTCGGCCCCGCGCGGGTCCAGCGAAATCAGCAGGAACTTGCGCCGGAAAAGGTAGTGGAACAGCCCGATCGCCCCGTACAGCGCGGCCGTCTTGCCCACCTCCGGCCAGGAGACGGCCAGAATATTCCCCACCAGCATCTCTTTCAGGTGCTCGGTCTGCTCGATGGATTTGCTCATCGCCAGGATGGCCGCGGCCGATGCCACGGCGTAGGTAATGCCGATCACCGCTTCCTGCGGAATCCGCGCCTTGTGACCGCGAATGGTCGAGAACACCGCCGCGCCCAGAAAAGTGAACCCCAGGCTGACCATGTAGGCGCTGTCGCCGTGCGGCTCGATTCCGGCCAGCACTGCGATGGTGGTGCCCAGGGCCGCGATCTGCGCCAGCGAAAGGTCCACGAAGATAACGCCGCGCTCGACCACGTGCACCCCCAGGTAGGTGTGGATCCCGGTCAGGATCAGGCTGGCGACGAACGGCGCCGCCAGAAACGAGAGTGTGTCCATGGCATGTCCTATCTAGCTTTCGCGAACGCCTTCACCAGCAATTCGATGTCGTAATCGAACAACTGGAAGTAATCTTGCACTTGCTTCACTCCGCCCACGGACGGCAGCAGTACCACTACTTCGACCGCCGGTCTTCTGCGCGATCGAATTGGGCGTGCGGAAGTCGAAGTATGGCTCCACCAGGATCAGCTTGATGTTCTCGCGCTTCATGGTGTTGATCAGGTCCAGGGTGTGACTGGGGGTGGGCGGGATGCCCGGCTTCGGCTCGACGTAATCCACCACCTCCAGGCCGAAGTGGGCCGCAGAAGTTCGGCCAGGAGCGGTGATAGGTGATCACCTTGCGGCCGCGGTAAGGCGCCATCCTGGCTACCCAGCGCTTCTCGGCTTCCGCCGAGGCGGCGGTCGAAATCCGCCCCGCGCTGGGCGTAGTAAGCGGCGCCGGCCGGATCAAGTTGCGCCAGCTTCTGCTCGATCGCCTTGGCGATGCGCCGCCCGTTGTCGGGATCCAGCCAGTAGTGCGGGTTGCCGAACGGATGAACGTCGCCCATGGCCCGCGTCACCGGCCCGGTGGGGATCTCCAGGATCGTGCAGGCGGAAGAGACGTCCAGGTAACCGGAGCCTCCCACCTGGATCTTGGCGTTGCGGCTCTGGTTGATCAGCGGCGGCAGCCAGCCGATCTCCAGTTGGAGGCCCACCGCCACCAGCAGGTCGGCCTTCTGTAGCTTCAGGATGAAACTCGGCTTCGCCTCGACGAAATGCGGGTCCTGGTAGCCGCGCGCGATGCGCCTCGACGGTGATGCGGTCGCCGCCGACTTCGCGGGCCAGCGCGGCCAGGTCCTCGATGGTGGTCACCACGTTCAGTTTCGAGGCAGCGGAGGCTGTAAATCCAGTCAGAGACAGCCCGAGCAGGAGCGTGAACCGGCGAATCACTTTTGTGCTTCCCTTTCTATGTGTATTTGGACGGCGGTCACCCTGATTCGCGTTTCCACACATGTCCCCCTCCTCAAAACGGATGGGCTCCGTGGGCGCCGATGGAGAACTGGAACTGCAACAGCAGTTCATTGGCCCTCAGACGCTCGCCATAGCTCGTGTGCCGGAACTGCCCACGGATCTGGCTGAATTCGCTCGGCCAGAAAGTCAATATGACCGAGCCTCCGGTGTCCTGCAAGGCCGAGTCGGTGAGCCGGCCGGAACGGTCGAAGCGGCCGCCCAGAAACCACCGGCGTGCGAGCTGATAGTCCGAGGCCACGTAGTAACCGAACGGTCTGGCTACCTGGAACGGCTGCTGTGCCCGGCCCCACACCAGCTCGCTGCGCGTGATGAAGGAATGGTAAATCGCCCGGCGCAGCGGCTTCCAGCGCAAGGTGGCGTCCAGCCCGTAAAGCTGGTTGATCAGATCGGGCCCGTCGGGGCCGTGGCCGCGGGCATAGGAGAAACCCAGCTCCAGGTTCGTGGACTCAGTGATGTCCCGGTAGCCCCGCAGATGGCCGATGGCCGCCACGTCGCTCCTGCGCCAGGAGCGGAACACTCCTTCCGTGTCGCCGCGAAAAACCTGGGCCGTGGCCTCCAGGAAGACGTTCTTCGGCGCCGGCAGGATGCGGCTCACCGACAGCCCCGCGTCGCTGAGGCCCTCCTCGCCGGCCAGCAGGTTCTGCGTAACCAGCGGGCGGTCCACCCAGGGGAGGACGTGAGAGTGGAAGGTGTTGACTTTTCCGAACGCGGCGCGCATCTTGCCGGCGCGGAGCTGAAGGCGGCCCGGCAACGCGGTGAACGTGAGGTAGCCTTCCTCCAGATCCACGCCCCGCTCCCCGAAGCTGAGGAAGAAATCCGCGCGCGCGTAAGGATCGACGATCGCCTGGAAGCTGACCTCGCTCTCGCGCATCTCCAGGGCGGGAGCGCCTCGCCCGGCGCCCTGCCCGGCGGCCCCCACAAAGTTGCCGATCACCGCGATGTCGGGATTGAAGATCTTCGACGCCGCGGCCGCGCTGGCCGGCGCCGGTGGCGCGGGCGCCGGGGCCTGCTGGCCCTTGAGGGCCTGCACCTCAAACTCCAGCGCGCGAATACGCTCCTCCATCGCCTTGATCCGGTTCAACAGCTCTGTGTTGTCCTGAGCTCGCAGCAACAGGGGCGCTGCCCAGCTCATCGCAAGCGCGATCATGGCACATCGCATAGCTTTCCCTCTCCTGCAATCTGGTCCGAAAATACCAGTATGCGGCATCCTGCTACAGCCGTCAGGCAAGCGCCAGGCGCACAAACCTCCCTTGCTGCACCGACAATTCCTTGTCGATGCAGGCGCTGGAAGCGTCTGAAGCAGGGACTACTTGCGGCAGACGAAGACTACGGCGGGAGGGAAGTTGAGCAGGATACGCCGGGTGGAGATTTCACGGAAGTACTGGCGGAGGAAGGGCCGTTCTTGAAACCTGTGTAACCGGAACCTTGATAGGTCGAAATAGCCGGCCCGCGAGGTGAAGTACTGGTATTGGGTCATCAGGCCCCCGGGAACCAGACTGCCGGATGCCTGAGACACGATCGCGGTGCGCAGTCTCGGTTCCATGGAGGTCAGCCCGAGCGAGGAAACGACGGCGTCCACCTGCTCGACGCCGTAGCGGGAGAGCACCGGCAGCAGCTCCTCGGCCCCGGCATGAACCGCAATCAACCGCCTGTCCCGGCAGTTCCTTTGAAGGTGATCCACGAACTTTTCGTTGGTGTCCAGGGCGAAGAGCCGCCCGTCCGGGGCCAGCCGCTTCAAGATGCCGCAGGTGACCGCGCCGGTGCCGGGACCCAACTCCGCCACCGTGCGGATGCGGGAGAAATCGTGGGGATCCAACATGGCGGCGGTCAGGAACCGCGAGCTGGGCACCAGCGAGGCCGTAGCGCGCAGCGATCGCATCGCCTCCTGAAAGAACAGGCCATGTCCCGAGGGTATGTGGGCCGGATCGGCCGGGCCTGCGCGCCGATCCCCGCAGGTGTCACGCCTCAAGTCAGGTTCCAGAACAGACTCCTTGGCTGCGAATGCAACTTCTCAGGTTACCCTGATCAGGAGACCGCCGCCAAACTGGACTGCAATTCGGGAATCTCGATCTCGATGCGCGTTCCCTGGCCCGGCCGGCTGTCAATCCACATCTTGTAGTCGCCGCCGAAGAGCACTTTCAAGCGTTCGTTGACGTTGCTGACGCCGATGCCCTGCTCGAGCAGGGTGGCCAGCTTGGCCTCCGGGATGCCCACCCCGTCATCCTCGACCAGCAGCAGCAGCCGGCCCTCCTTCAGCCTGGAGCGCAGCCGGATCATCCCCCCGTCCACTTTGCTGCTGAGGCCGTGCCGCACGCAGTTTTCGATCAGCGGTTGAAGCAGCATGGAGGGCACCAGCCGGTCCAGGGTGGCCGGCTCGACTTCCTTCTCGAAGCGCAGCTTGTCGCCGAAACGCACCATCTCGATGGACAGGTAATCGCTGATGAAGTCCAGTTCCTCGCCCAGCGGATTGAAGGTCTCGTGCTTGCGTAGCAGGCGGCGCAGGATGCTGGAAAGTTTGTAGACCACCGCGCGCGCCTGGGCCGGATTGGTGCGGATAAGCGAAGAGACCGAGTTCAGTGTGTTGAACAGGAAATGCGGGTTGATCTGCCTGCTGAGAGCGTCCAGCCGCGCCTGCATCAGAAGCCGGTTCTGCTCGTCCAGCTTTTTCTCGTTCCGCGCGTTGTTCCAGATTTTCAGCGGCAGCATCACGGCAAACAATGCGGTGACGTGGCTGGCAACCACGTTCAAGGGATGGGGATGGGGCCATCCCGGATTGAGGGAGAACAGGGACTTGGGAAAAAGCTGGCCCACGGTCAGCCGCAGGAACTCGGCTGAGACCACGGCCAGCAGGAAGATGACCTGAAACGCCGCCCGGAAGTGATCGTGCTTGGGGCTGAACATGCGCAGCAGGCTGAGGTCGAAGATCGGGGAAAAGCGCCACACCTCCTCGGTATCCGGGGCCGAATCCCGCAGCAACCCGCCCAGGGCGCCCACGCCCACTAGCAACGGAAGAGTTAAATATTCGCGGCCGAACATGGCGGGCAGCGAAATCAGGCCGCCGGAGAGCAGGCCGGTCACGTATCCGCCCAAAAGGCCGGAAAGCAGGCTGCCCTCCAACCCCAGATCTACGGCGTTGTAAGCGTGTGTGACCACGCGCACCGCCACTCCCGCGCCGAAGATGCTCGACAGACTCAGCGACAGCAGAACCCGCTGGTTCAAGGTGCGCTGTTCCCGCAACAGCATCCGCTTGAAGGCGTTCGAGCGCACCAGGATGCTGGCCAGCGAGGCCACCACGCCCAGCCGAATCAGCAACACAACCAGGTGTTGTTCCAGCATGCAAGCCCGCTGTTCATTATAGGATGGCACAGCCTGTCGCTTGTGGCGTGTAGCTTGTAGTCATCGGCCTCCCGCATTTTCCGGGCCTCTCTGTTCTCTACAAGCTGCGGGCCACAAGCTACAGGCTACAAGCTACAAGCTCCCCCCAACTGTTACAATGAAGGAAACAAACAGGATGTCGCAGCCCCTCACCAGCAACGGCTTCCAGAAAGTGGCGGAAGCCGATTTTCCGACGCGCTTCGGGCAGTTTCGGATCTACGGTTTTGAAGGGCGTTACTCCTCGGATCTCGAGGAGGCCGTGGTTCTGACGATGGGAGAGCCGTCTCAGGGGCCTCCGCCGCTGGTGCGGATTCATTCGCAGTGCCTCACCGGGGACGTATTCCACAGCCTGCGCTGCGATTGCCGGGATCAATTGGAGCTGTCCCTGGCGCGCATCGCCGAAGAGGAGCGCGGGTTGCTCATCTACGAGCACCAGGAGGGCCGCGGCATCGGCCTGCTGAATAAGCTCCGCGCCTACGAACTCCAGGACAAGGGCGCCGATACCGTGGAAGCCAACGAGCGCCTGGGTTTCAAACCCGACCATCGCAATTACGAGTTGGCCTCCCAAATCCTGCACTACTTTAAAGTGACCGCAGTCCGCCTGCTGTCCAACAACCCGGACAAAATTCAAGCGCTGGAGCAAGCAGGCATTCGAGTGGTGGAACGGGTACCCTGCGTGATTGCGCCCACCGACTCGACCGAAATCTACCTGCGCACCAAGAAGGAGAAGCTGGGGCACTTGCTGGAAGGGCTGTGAGAGCCTTCAGTCCGTAGCTGATAACATTGCGGGAATGGCATCCTCGCGACGAGTGTTCCTGAAATCGCTGCCGGCGGCGGGGTCTGTGTTGTGGCTGCCAGCCGAGGCCAGGTTCCCGGAAAAACAGCCCGAGCGGGCATTGTTTCCGCAGCCGGCCAACGGAACTGATGCGAGTATCAATCCTCCGGGCTTCGCCTGGTGGCGCGCCCAGGGCGCTTCCAGTTACCGGCTCCTGGTTCGGGATGCGGGCGGGAAGCTGGTCTATGAAGCTACGGGATTGAACGATCCGGTGCACCTGCCGGACCGCACGTTCCAGCCCGGCGAGTATAGTTGGGATGTCGAGGCCTGCGATGCCGTGGGGAAGGTCCTGGCCACGCGCGGGCCGTGGTCGTTCCGCATTGGGAAGGCTTTGCCGGAACTGGTTTGGGAAGACCCGAAAACGATCCTGGCCCGCGTGCCCGACACCCACCCGCGGTACGTCTTTCTTAAGGACAAGCTGCCCCAGATCCGGCGCTCGCTTCAAGCAGGCCGGCGAAGGGCTTGGGAGGCCATCAGGCAATCGGCGGAGCAGGCCCTGAAAGTTCCTCTCCCGCAGCCTCCTAAGTACGACACTTTCGAGGGGAGAACCCGCCAGCGGATGGGATACACCGTCTATTACCGCGAGTTTCGAAGGTGCATCGACCGGGCCATGAGTCCTCTGGCGCTGGCCTATCTGCTTTCTGGCGATGAGCGCTACGGGCTGGCGGCCAAGAAGATCTTGCTCGAAGTGGAGACCTGGGGCGTGGAAGGCGCGATGTCGGTCCTGTCGCCCTTTGGAGATGAACCTGGCCTGAGCATGGCGCGGCACGGCCACCGGGCCTACGACTGGCTCTACGATCTGCTCGACGAAAAGGAACGGGCGCGCGTGAGGGAGATGACCATCGCGCGAGCCCGGCAGGTGTTGCGGCGCTTGCGCCGCGCCGACTACCTGGCGCAGCCCACCGAGAGCCACAACGGGCGGCTCATCGCCTATCTCACCGACTACGCCATCACCTTGAAGGGCGAGGCACCGGATGCGGCCGAGTGGCTGGACTACTCGCTGCGCGCGCTGTTGACCTTCTATCCGCACTGGGGAGATTCCGACGGCGGGTGGGCCGAGGGCGTTAGCTACGCGCTGGGTTACAACACCCTGTATCTCCCGGCCATCGAGGCGCTACGCGCCGCCACCGGCCTGGACCTCTACAAGCGCCCGTTCTTCGGCAAGGTGCGGCGATTCTTCCTGTATTGCGCCGCGCCGAAGGGCGAGATCCGGCCCTTTGGGGACGGTGCCGATCAGGGTGGCGCAGGCGCCGCGGGCGCGGTGCTGATGGCGCACCACGGACGGCGGTTTGGCGATGGCGCCGCCATCTGGTGGGCCGAGCAGGCCGGCGGCCTGGCGGAGGGCGTTTCCGATCCCCTGGTGGGAGTGCTCACCGAGGACACCGTCAAGCCGGCGCCGCCCTCGAATCTGCCCAGCGCGGCCGTGTTTCGAGGTATCGGCTGGGCCGCGCTCCACAGCGCCCTGGACCGCCCTGAGCAGGACACTTTCTTCCTGTTCAAGAGCAGTCCCTATGGCAGCGTCAGCCACAGCCATGCCGACCAGAATTCGTTCTGCATTCTGAAGGGAGGGCGCGCACTGGCCATCGCCTCCGGCTATTACGGGCCCGCCTACGGCATGCCCCATCACGCCGACTGGACGCGCCAGACCAAGGCCAACAACTCGGTGCTGGTGAACGGCCAGGGACAGGTGGTGCGCGATCCCAACGCAAGCGGGCGCATCGTCGAGTTCCGGCATAAGAAGGTTCTCACCTACGTTTGCGGAGACGCCTCTGCGGCTTACGGCGGAAAGCTGAGAACGTTTCTGCGGCACGTGCTGTTCTTGCGGCCCGGGCTTCTTGTGGTGCTCGATGAGCTGGCCGTCCCGCTGGCGGCGCGCTTCGACTGGCTGTTGCACGCCCTCGAGAAGATGCAGGTGGACGAGAAGGCGCGGACGGTGACCGCGCAGCGCGGCGGGGCTTCGCTTGAACTGCGCCTGGACTGCGAAGCCGGGCTGAGTCTCCACCTCACCGATCTGTTCGACACGCCCTACAACGAAGGCAACCCGCCCGAGTATCACGAGAACCGGCCCAACCAGTGGCACTTCAAGGCGTCCACCCAGCGCCTGGTGCCCGCCACGCGCATCGCCGCCGCGATGATCGTCCGCGGGCCGCTGGACAAGTTCAGCGCGCAGTGGAAACAGCATCTGGGCTGGAGCGGCGTGGCACTGGAGAGCGCCGGCGGTTCAGGCGAGCTGTCGGCCCAGATGGTCCCCGGCGCTGCGCCGCCCCTGGGCGTGCCCGGCCCCGCGCGCTTGGCCGGTTTCTGGCGACCCGTCAAGGGAGACACCGAAAGCCTCACCGTTTGAACCCGGCAGGAGCGGGGCGAAACCCCGGAAGGTAATGCCTCAGTCTCGGGGACAACAGCCTGTCCAGCCGGGTAGGATAGGCTTCCAGCCTGTCCGAACCCCTTTCGAATACCGCCCGAGACAAGCTAAAGCTTATCCCGCGGTCCCCGAGACTGAGGCATTACCCCGGAAGCCGCACCGACCAGAAGATCCGGGTCGGCACTATCGTGCGTACAGGATCCAGTTCGTCCGGGAAGCCGGGGCAAGGGGATCTTTCCCCGCGTCGCGTTCGGACACATAGAGGCGGTCATTCATCTCGCCGACGAACAGGACGATATCGGGGTGCGGCTCGAAAGCGTAGACGAGCATGTGAACATGCCCGCCTGGTATTTCCGACGGAACCGGCGCGGCTCCCGCAACCGTCTGCGTCGAGAAGACCAAGCCGGGCTTCTTCTCGAGGACACGCTTCACATCCCCAGCCGCTGCTCGCGCCGGGTCGGTCTCACTGACGCGGAGCCAGAGCACCAGCCTTTCCTTGGTCGAGAGCCGCCGGTCGATTCGCCTGCCTACCTCCTCCGCCAGTTCCGACCGCGGCACCGTGTCGGGAGTCGTCTCCGCCCCGCTGGCGTTCCCACGAGCGGGTTCTTGAGGCAAGGCGATCGGCTTGCCCTGGTAGAGGATTTCGCGTTTGCCGCTCGCCACGAGCTTCTGGACAAGGCGTTCCACCTCAGCCCGAAGCGGCTCGAGTGGCTTCGGCGACCCCGTGAAATACCGCCGCTTGAACTCGCGGCCACCGATCATGACGACGACTTCGGTAGTGAGGGCATCCGCACGACCTGGGTCCTTTTCCTCCGGGAAGTGGCGCTCAAACACGCCGGTGTCGAGAATGAGCTTGGCAAGTCTGCGCACATCAGACGGCTGGGCGGTGAGCTGGAATTTCTCGACGAGTCCCTCGCGCTTGGTGGCCGGGTCGTGGTATGGACGCGCGAACTCGAAGATATCGCGGTTCTCAAAGGTGAGGAGGCGGAATTGATCCGATCGATAGAACGGAGGAGGAAAGGCCGCCACCCACCCAGTACTCGACGGTCACGCCCTCCAGCCGTCCCTGCTCGGCCAGCCGGGCAAGGTCGGCCAGCGGCGGAGGTCCGGCCCCGGAGGCGCCATCCTCCGGCTTGTCCGGGACAGGGGGAGAAGCGCCTGACGCCATCGCCATCAGCAGGAAGGCATAGATGGACACAATGTACATTGTGAGCAACAAAGCTTCTTTCACACTCAGCTCCGAGCCTGCCCTTGCAGGCAGTTTAGCCTTCTCCTGCACTCTACCGAAGGCAGTCGCCCCACGCAACCGGGGAGCTGAAGCCTCGGGCTGGCCCCCTGCGCGCCGGTTCGAGCGGAACCGGCTGTGAGCGAAGTAGATGACTTGGCCGATCACGAGCCAGATCAGCAGACGCAGCCAGTTGTCCGCCCCCCGAGCGAGTACATCACGGCCGCGCAGACCAGGATGCCCAGAACCGGCGCCAGGGCGTCTTCCCCCTTTGCGCGCACGTCGCAGAAGACCCTGGGCAACAGGCCGTCGCGCGACACCGAGAAGGACACACGGGACCGTGCGGGTGGCACGCCTCTGGCGGCCGGTGGAGGACGAGATGTAGAGGCTGATTCTCGCTTAGTCGATGAACTCCAGCCGGCGCAGCCCCGTCTCCGGTTCCTGGCGGTCGAAGGAACCCAAGCCCAGTCGTTCGAGGAGGCTCCATGGCCAGCAGGCCGCGACGTGGCGGTCGAAACGAGTGAAGGCCGCCTTTTGCCGGCCGCCCTCCAGAGCCACGGCGTACGGCGGGTCCTTGAAGGAGAACGTCTTGCGGAGCAGTTCGACGTCGATCGAAGATCAGCCCGCCCAGGCCGGTGCTCTGGATGAACTCTCGCGCGAACTGCGGCTGTGCCGTGGCGACACTGATCACGGTGGTGTCTTTCCAGCGGTACTGTGCCATCAACCGGGCGGCCGCGTCGCAATACGAGCACTCCGGGTCGTAGAAGTACAAGAAGACCCGGCCCTGGCGCAGCGGGAACGGGCGGCCGTCCACGGTGACGCTCTCCGGCGCAGCCACTCCGGTCTGTCGCGCAGCCAGAACGCCGAAACAGGCCAATCCGAAGACCGCCACTGCACCCAAGACCAACGCGGCGCTGCGTTTATTCCCGGCAGCTCTGGCCCACCATCCTGCCAGGACCGCCAGCGCCAGCATGGTCGCATCCCGAAGGAAAAACGCCGGCTTCACCGTCTGCCTGGCCCAGGGGAACAATCGCTCGAGCCACGGAAAACAGCCGCATTCTTCCCCGCGCAGCGCTTGGTAGTTTGCGCCAACGTAAGCCATGAACACCACTAGCAAAAACCCACCCAGCCAGGCGCCCCAGCGGCGAAACCGCGGCACCAGGATGAGCACCCCGGCGTAAGTCTCGCCAATCCCCAGCAGAATCGCCAAGGGAAGGCTGAGGTCAGCGGGCGTGCAGGTCCGGGACAAACCCGCCGCGGTCCCGAATGGATCGGTGATTTTCCCCACTCCCGCCCAGATGAAGGTAAGCGCTAGAAGGATTCCCGCTACCCAGCTCAGGACGGTCTTCCACAAGGATGGCTCAAGGTCCGCGGCAGGCGCTTCCCCTTGTGCCATACTGTCAACCATGTTACTAATTCTAGCTTTATTAGTGGCGGCCAGCGCCATGGCGCAAACCGCGGACTTGGTCATTACCGGAGCGCGGATCTATACCCTCAATCCCGCCAAGCCCCTGGCCTCCGCGATCGCCATCAAAGATGGCCGCGTCCTTTTTGCAGGTGAGGACGTGTCCTCGCACGTCGGACCGGGCACGCGGCGCATCGACGCTCGCGGCGCCACCATCCTTCCGGGCTTCATCGACAGTCACGTGCATATGGAGGGTCTGGGCGATCTGCTGGAGGTCCTGGATCTGCGCAATGTGCGAAGCGTAGCGGAGATTGCCGAGCTGGTGCGAAAACAAGCCGCTCGCCTCCCCGCCGGCCAGTGGATTCGAGGCCGCAACTGGGACCAGACACATTGGGGCGGCCAGTTCCCGACGGCGGAGGATCTGACCCGCGCGGCGCCTGACCATCTCGTGTACCTGACGCGCGTAGACGGCCACGCCGGGTGGGTCAATCCGAAGGCGCTCGAAATCGCCGGAATCCAGGCCGCCACGCCGGATCCTCCGGGCGGCAAGATTCTCAAGGACTCCTCCGGCGCGCCCACCGGCATCCTGATCGATCGCGCCCAGGGGCTGGTGACCCGGAAGATCCCGCCCGCCACCAAAGAAACCACCCGACGGCGACTGGCGCAGGCAGCCCGCGAATGCGCGCGTCTGGGCATCACCACGGTACACGATGCGGGCGTGAGCGCCCAGGCGCTGGAAGCCTATCGCGAGCTGATCGCCCGCCGCGAGTTGCCGGTGCGCGTCTATGCCATGATCGGGGGCGAGGGAAAGCTGTGGCGGGAGTTTCTGGAACGCGGTCCGGAGATCGGCGACCGGCTCACCGTGCGCAGCATCAAGCTGATGGCCGATGGGGCGCTGGGTTCCCGCGGGGCCGCTCTGTTCGAGCCTTACTCGGATGATCCCGGCAACTCCGGGCTGCTCATGCTCAAGCCGGAGGATATCGAACGCGTGGCCCGCGAGGCGCTGAAACGCGGCTTCCAGGTCAACACCCACGCCATCGGCGATCGGGCCAACCGCGTCGTGCTCGCGGGCTACGGCGCGGCGCTGGGCGGCCACAACGACCGGCGCTTCCGCATCGAGCACGCCCAGGTGATCGCGCCCCCGGATTTCGAGTTGTTCGCGAAGTACTCGGTTCTGGCGTCGATGCAGGCCACCCACGCCTCCAGCGACTTGCGCTGGGCCGAAGCGCGCCTGGGCACGGAGCGCGTTAAAGGCGCTTACGCCTGGCGCCGATTTCTCTCCCTGGGTGTTCCCGTGCCTAACGGTTCCGACTTTCCGGTCGAGGAGCCCAATCCGCTGTACGGATTCTACGCCGCCATCACGCGCCAGGACCGTCAGGGGAACCCCAAACAGGGCTGGTTCCCGGACCAGCGCATGACCCGGGAGGAGGCCCTGAGAAGCTGGACCCAAGTGGGCGCCTACGCAGCTTTTGAAGAGGACAAGAAAGGCACGCTGACCCCGGGGAAACTGGCCGACCTGGTGATGCTTTCCGCGGATATCATGCGCGTTCCCCCGCCGGAGATCCTCAAAACGCGCGTGCGAATGACGGTGCTGGGCGGGGAGATCGTCTACTCGGATACGCCATGATTTGGGCTGTGCTTCTGCTGGCTGCCGCCGCGGGCCGGGTGGTCCTCGTGGACGACCTTGTTCGCGTCCCGCCCAATAGTTCGCGAGCGGTGGACATCGCCTTGAAACAGCGTCCCGCGATCATCGAATGCAGCTTCTCCGTGATCCGGGGCAGTCACGGGGTGCGTGTGGCCTTGGTTTCCCGCGAGCACGCAGCACAGTTCCGGCCCGGCTCGGGTCGTCACATCATCCTCTCGACACCCTTTCAGACAGCCGGCGGATTCCGGCACGCCTCCGCCATCGGCGAGTACCTGGTAGTGGTAGACAATCACCTCTCCAAGAGCGGGCCGGCCGAGGTTCAGCTCACCGTCGCCGTGCTGTTCGACGAGCCTCGGGAACTCTCCACCCAGCGCCGAATTACCGTCATTGTGCTCTCTCTGCTGTTCTTGTCGGCTGTGGCATTCTTCGCCGCGCGGCGCTTGCGGGGCGCTATTCGGACGCGCTGGAGTGCCTGAAAAACTCGCGGGCTGCGGCGACCGTTTGCTCGATGTCTTCCTCGCTGTGCGCGGCCGAGACAAAGGCGGCCTCGAACTGCGAGGGCGGGAAGTAGACGCCGCGCTCGAGCATCCAGCGGAAGAACTCGGCGAAGCGCGGCGTATCGGACTGCTTCGCTGAGGCGTAGTCGGTGACCGGCCCCGGCGTGAAGAAAAAGGTGATCATCGAGCCGATGCGGTTCACGGTGATCCCGGCGGGCGCGGCGGCCGCCAGTTGCGCAGTTCGGCTCTCTATCTGCTCGTAGATCTCCGGGTGGGCCTTGAGGCAGCGCAGCATGGCCAGGCCGGCGGCTACGGCCAGCGGGTTGCCGGAAAGCGTGCCGGCCTGATAGACCGGGCCGGCGGGGGCGACTTTACTCATAATGTCGGCGCGGCCACCGTAAGCGCCCACCGGCAGCCCTCCGCCGATCACTTTGCCCAGCGTGGTCAGGTCTGCACGGACGCCGTAGAGTTGTTGGGCCCCCCCGAACGCCACCCGGAAACCCGTCATGACCTCGTCGAAGATCAGCAGGGCGCCGTGCCGCTGGGTCAACTCGCGCAGGGCCTCCAGGAAACCTGGCTGCGGCGGCACACAGCCCATGTTTCCGGCCACCGGCTCGACGATGACGGCCGCGATGTGATCGCCATGCCGTTTGAACGCCTGCGCCAGCGCGTCAACCGAGTTGAAGGGCAGGGCGATGGTGGTGTCGGCGAAACATTTCGGCACACCCGCGGTGTCTGCGATACCGAGCGTCGCCACGCCCGAGCCGGCTTTCACCAGCAGCGAATCCACGTGGCCGTGATAGCAGCCCTCGAATTTCACCACGAGCTCGCGCCCGGTGAAGGCCCGTGCCAGCCGCAGGGCGCTCATGGTCGCTTCCGTGCCGGAGTTCACCAGACGGACCATCTCGATGGAGGGAAGGGCCTCGCAGATCGCCTCGGCCAGTTCGACCTCCCGCTGGGTGGGCATTCCGAAGCTGGTGCCGCCTTCCAGCGCCTCTTCCAGCGCCCTCACGATCTCCGGGTGGCGGTGGCCCAGCAGCAACGGCCCCCAGGAGCACACGTAGTCGATGTACGGGTTCCCATCTACATCCCAGACGCGCGAGCCCTCGCCACGCACCACAAACGGCGGCGTGCCTCCCACGCTGCGGAACGCGCGCACCGGCGAGTTGACCCCGCCGGGAATGCGCTTCTGCGCGCGAGCGAAAAGAACCTGCGATTGCGTTGTTCTCATAATGCCGGCAGCTTGTGGCCTGTAGCCTGTAGAAGCCCAGCCTACAAGCTACAGGCCACAAGCTACAAGCTCTATTCCCGCACCACCCGGCTGAGCAGGAAGTTCAGGACCGTGTCCAGCAGCGTGCCATGGAGGTTGCGAAGCAGCCGGGCCTTCAGCCCCAGATAGTTCTGCGTCCCGGCAAACAGATCTTGCATCAGTGCGCAGAAGCGCGGGCTGCGGCGCATGAGCTGAATCATGCGCTGCGGAACGCTTCCGAAAAGGAACTGACCCAGGAAGAGGCGCTTGGCGAGGCCGGCGCCGAAGGCCAGGTCCACAACGAAATCCCGCATCAGCAGGGCCCGATAGGCGCGATGTTTCTCGGAGGGTGGCTGCGATTCCGAGAGCACCACCTGGCTGGCCAGGTCGGCCGAGCGCAAGGCGTAGTAGAGACCCTTCGCCGGTCACCGGATCCACCAGACCGCCGGCATCGCCCACCGCCAACCACCCCTGACCGGCCACGCGATTGTTCCACCAGGCCGAGGTTTCCAGCGATGGGAGCACGTGGCCGTAGAAGGCGGCATCCTTCCAGGAGATGCAGCGCTCCTCCATGAACGATTCCAGGCGCGACCGCAGCGCTTGCGCAGACACGCCCTTCCCGCAGATGCCTACCGAGAGGTGGCCGCAACGCGGAAAGACCCAGATATAGCCCTCCAGTTGGGGCAGGAACTGAATGTCGATGTGTTCCTGCTCTGCCGAAACGTAATAGCCGAGGGCGCAGGCGGTATCGGACGGCCTCCACTCGGTTCCCATGTTGCGGAGCGAGTTTCGAGCGCCGGTGGCCACGATGCAGAAATCGGCCTCCAGGTCGCCTGCATTGGTGCGCAACCGCCAGGCGTCTCCGTTTCGGATCACCTCCAGCACCCGTGCCTTCTCGATCCGGGCGCCGGCGCGCTCAGCCCGCTCCAGCAGCATCCGGTTCAAGTCGAGCCGGGAGTAAACCACCAGAGGCCGGGACAAGGTCAGTTTCACGGATCCTACCCTGGGCGCCGCCAGCAGGGTTTCGGTCACCAGTTTCTTGGGGGTGTCGTTATCCAGCAGGAACGGGTACCGGCTGTAGGCTTTGTAGGTGAGACCGCCGCCGCAGGGCTTCTCCCAAGCCAGCTTTTCATCGATGACGATGGTCCGGAGGCCGGCCGCAGCCAGCCGCTCCGCCGCGAAAGCGCCCGCGGGCCCACCACCCAGGACTGCGATGCGTTTCATTTCTTCGTTCCGGAGGGTTTCCCGCGGCTGAGCGTAGGATGACCAGGAGGCAGATCCGAAGCTGGTCCTGCGGCGGCGCTCTTTGCGGGCGCCTGGCTTGGCTCAACGCCGTGTGGGGGGGAGCCCGAGGGCGCCTGACCCTTTCCTTTAACCACCCAGCCGCTGCCGCTCCGGTCCAGCGTGTAGCGCATCTGCATTCCGGACCCGGGCCCTCCTCCCTTGGGGCGGAAGGCCACCGTGGCGTCGGCTTCATTCTGCCGAAACGACACCGAAGTCACCTCCACCTGCATGGAAGCCAGGTCCAGATCTGAGCGCGTCGAGAGATAGTCCAGAATGCCCTGCCGGACCGCCTCCGGAGTCTGATTGCCGCGACTGCAACCGACTACCAGCAGAGCCGCACACAACACCACGGCGCGCCAGAACTTCACATTCCGATTATATGCTTTCCGCCCGCCGGCCGGAGACAAAAACGGGGTAGACTTAGAACCAATGAACAGGCTGAATCTCTCGATCGTGCCGGTAGTCTTGGCGGGCGCGGTGATGCTGCTGCCGTGGGGCGCTGGGCCTGCCGACCAGGAGCGGCTCTCGCGGCATCGCAACCTCGGCAAGGCGTTCTATGAAAATCCGACCACGCACCCCCAGGCGGTCGAGGAGTTCCGCAAGGCACTCGAGTTAGCGCCAGGTTCTTTTCGCGAGCGGCTGAATTACGGCCTGGCGCTAGTACGGGCCGGCAGCGCCAAGGAGGGCAGCGCCGAACTCGAGAAGGCGCAGAAACAGGACCCGGCCCTCCCCCATACCTGGTTCAATCTGGGGATTGCCTACAAGCGGGAGGGGCGCTACGCGGAGGCCATCCAGCAGTTCGAGCGCATGATCCGTCTGGCGCCCCAGGAGCCGGTCTCGCATTACAACCTCGGCCTCCTCTACAACCTGACCGGGAAGCCCGAGCCCGCCCTGGAGCAATTTCACCTTGCCGCCAAGCTGGACCCCAGGCTGGTGGCGCCGCACTTTCAGATCTACAACGCCCACCGCCTGGCCGGCCGGACACAGGAGGCCGCGCGCGCTCTCGAGGTCTTCCAGCGGGTCAAGGAACAGCAGAAGGCCGCCGACGAGCAGGAGGACATGGAGTGGAGCTACTACGCCGAGATCTACGAGCCCATGGATGCCAAATCGTTCGCCAGCGATCCTGTCCTGCCCTTGAAGTTTGAAGATCGGAAGCTGAGCGGGACCCTGGATGCGCCCACCGCGGGCTTGGTGGTCCTCGATGCGGATGGTGACGGGCGCCCGGATCTTCTGGCCTTCTCGCGCAGGGGCATACGGCTGTACAAGAACGGAGCCGAGCCGGTGGAGGCACTCCAGTGGCCTGCCGGCGTCATCTCGGTCGCGCCCGGGGATTTTGACAACGATGGTCTAGTGGATCTGTGCGTGCTCACCGAAATGGGTCCCGTTCTTTACGGCAACACGAAGGGCAAGTTCCAGAAGAAGGAGGCAGCCCTTCCTGCTGGCCGCTATCGAAAGGCACTGTGGCTCGATTACGACCACGACTACGACCTCGACCTGTTCCTGCTGGGGACCAAGCCGGTGCTGCTGCGCAACGAGGGCCCAGCCGGTTTTCGCGCCGTCGAGTTCCCCTTCCTGGCGGGCGATGTAATTGACGGCGTTCCTTTCCGCCTGATGGCTGACGGCAAGGGGTTCGATTTCGTTCTGACTTACCAGGCCCGCAGCGGCGTCCTGTACCGTGACCGGCTCGCCGGGCAGTACGAGGCGGTCCCACTGGACGTTTTGCCGGCCCGAGCGAGGTCTCTCCAACCGTTCGATATCGACAACGACAGTTGGCTGGATTTGGCGTTCAGCGGCCCCGGCCCCGTCGCTCTCCTGATGAACCGAAAGGGCAAGCTGGAAAAACTCGCGCTTCCTGCGGCGGGCAAGCTGTTGTTCGCCGACCTGCTGAATCGCGGAGTCGGCGAACTGGTGGCCGCGAGTTCTGTCTACCGCAATCAAGGCCTGGGTGCCTTTGGGCCGGGCCAGACTCCGGCCGGCTTCCCCCGCGCCGTGGCCTGGGCCGAAGCCGATTTCGACCTGGACGGGCGCACCGATCTGGCCGCGGTCGCGATCGACGGCAGCGTGCATCTTCTGAAGAACGTCAGCCCCAGTGAGAACCAGTGGCTGCGCGTCAGCATGACCGGAGTCAAGAATCTCAAGCTGGCCCCCGGCGCGGAGGTCGAAGTAAAGGCCGGGACGCATTACCAGAAGAAGATGTACCAAGGCCTGCCGTTGCTGTTCGGCTTGCGCTCTTACAAAGAGGTGGACACGGTCCGCATCACCTGGGCCAACGGCATGATTCAGAATCAGCCCAACCAGCCCGCCGCCCAGACCGCGGTCTACAAAGAGGCCCCGCGGCTTTCCGGTTCCTGCCCCATGGTTTTCGCCTGGAACGGAAGCCAGTTCCAGTTCATCACCGACGTGCTAGGCGTGGCCCCCCTGGGCGCCAGTTCCGGCGATGGGCGGTACTTCCCGGTCGATCACGACGAGTACATCCAGATCCCCGGCGAGCTTCTGACGCCGCTCGACGGCCGTTACGAAATCCGTATCGCCGAGGAACTGCGGGAGGTTTCCTACCTCGATCAGGTCCGGCTGATCGCGGTCGATCACCCCGCCGCAGTCCAGGTCTTCACCAACGAGAAGTTCAAGTCGCCGCCGTTTCCCCAGTTCCGATTGTTCGGTGTGAGTCGGCGCGTCTATCCGGCGCGAGCCGTCGATCACCAGGGCCGCAACGTGCTCGCAAAGATCCTGAGACGGGATCGCGCCTATCCTGACCAATTTCGCCGCAACTCTGCCGGAGTGGCCGAGCTGCATTGGCTGGATCTGGATTTCGGGCCGGACGCCGCGCGCCGGAACCGCGCCGTTCTCATCTTGAGCGGCTGGGTCGATTGGGCCGACGGGAGCGCCTTCCTCGGCGCGGCGCAAGAAGGGAAGGGCGGGCTGATCCTGCCTTATCTCGAAGTGAAGGACGCCGCCGGGCGCTGGCAAACCGTCATCCAGGATATGGGCATCCCCTCCGGCAAGCCCAAGACCATCGTCGTGGACTTGACCGGAAAATTCTTGTCCTCCTCGCGGGAAATCCGCATCGTGACCAACCTGTGCGTCTACTGGGATGAGGTCTTTCTCAGTGAGGACACGGCCGCGCCGGAGGTCCGCCTGACCGCCCTATCCGCCGAGACGGCGCATCTGCGCTTCCGCGGGTTCTCCAGGCCCGTCATTGACGCTCCGCGCAAGCAGCCCGAAGTATTCGAATACGCGCGCGCGAGTCCCACCTCGATGTGGAATCCCACGCCGGGCTTCTACACGCGCTACGGCCAGGTCCGCGAGCTGCTGGAGAAAATCGACGACCGCTTTGTGATTACGGGCTCCGGGGATGAAGTCCGGCTGGCTTTCAACCCCGCCGACCTGCCCCCCGTCCCCAGGGGCTGGAAGCGCGATTTTCTATTGCTGGTCGATGGCTACTCGAAAGACGGCGACGCCAACACCGCCTTCTCCCAAAGTGTGGAACCCCTCCCCTTCCACGCCATGAGCAGCTATCCCTACCCGGCGGGGGAACATTATCCGAACGACGCCACTCACGAGGCCTACCGGGCCCAGTACAACCGCCGGCCGGCGCTGCGGCTGATCCAGCCGCTGGCCGGAAGCCATTAGGCTGTTTGTGCTGCTGGGGACTCCGCCCCTCTACAGCGTGGCTGCACGCTTCCGCTCTCTCTTAGGCCGCAGCACCTCGCGGCGTCTGCGGCGTTTGATGCGATCGTCCACCTTGCGCCAGAATTTCCGGAAGTAATCCACCGCCGACAACATTGCGAACAGGACCACGCACCACATCCAGAACATGGCCCAGGGCTTCAGTTGCCCCCAATGCATGGCTAGCAGGAACAGGGAAATGGCGATGACCTGAGAGATCATCTTGGTCTTGCCCAGTTCGCTGGCCTTGATGGTGTACCCCGCCGAGGCGGCGATGCTGCGCAAGCCGGTCACGGCAAACTCGCGTCCGACGATGATGATGACCATCCAGGCCGGAACCACGCGGACCTGGACCAGCGAGATCAGAGCGGCCGAGATCAGCAACTTGTCGGCGATCGGATCCAGCAGCGTGCCTACCGTGGTCACCTGCCCCCAGCGGCGCGCCAGGTAGCCGTCCAGCAGATCCGTGGCAGCCGCGGTGAGGAAAATCGCCAGCGCCAGGAACTCGTGCGTGGCGACCAGCCCACCGACCTGGACGCGCGGGTCCGGCGCCACCAGGACGGCCACCAGCAGCGGCACGAAGAAGATCCGAAGCAGGGTCAACAGATTCGGAAGATTCATCTAACAAACCAACTATAAACCAGTCGCCAGTTGTCAGCCACTAATGGCCCGCCGCGTAACGCCTCAGAAGGTGTGAAAGAATCGGCGGACAGGCGAAACCGCCTGTCCCACGGTGGTCTAAATGTCTTGGTTGCAGCGTGGGGCAGGCCGTTTGGCCTGCCGCCCGCACCGCCGGAGCGTTTTTTTCACACCTTCTGAGGCATTACCCCGCCACCACGTATTCGCTCAGGCGGTTCTTGAGCGATTGAGACACCTCGGCTTCCATCTCGCAATAGCCGGCCTCGTACCGCCTGGCCCTGACGCGGCCAAACCTGTAGAGAAGATTCATCTTGGAACCGTCGCGCAGCGGAAAGCGGAAGGTGACGACCGAGATCGGATCGAACAGCAAGACTTCGTCAACCGCGGCGAGCAGCCGGTCGAGGCCTTCTCCGGTACGGGCGGAGACGGCCACCGCCTGGGCCTCCGGCTTCGAGCCGGTCTCGGCCAGAATGCGACGCTCGAGGGCCTGGCTTTCGACGCTGACCTCGCCAATGAGGTCGATCTTGTTCAGCACCAGAACCTGCGGGGTGGCGGCAGCTCCAATCTCCGCCAGCACCTTGAAGACCTGCGCGATTTGCTGGGAGGCGTGCGGGGAGGAGACATCGATCACATGCAGGATGAGGACGGCTTCGGTCACTTCTTCCAGCGTGGCGCGGAAGGCTTTGACCAGGGTGACGGGCAGATTACGAAGGAAGCCGACAGTATCGCTCAGAAGAATGCGGCGGTGGGAGGGCAGGCTAACCGACCGCACGGTGGGATCCAGGGTGGCGAACATGCGGGCGTCGGTCAGCACCTCGGCCCCGGTGAGCCGGTTGAAGAGCGTCGATTTCCCAGCATTGGTGTAGCCGACCAAAGCGGCCGTAGCCAGCGGGACGGCCTGTCGCTGGCGGCGCTGGACGCTGCGGCCCGAGCGGACCCGTTCCAGTTCCCCCTCCAGCTTGCGGAGGCGCCGGAAAATCCGCCGCCGGTCGGTCTCGAGCTGGGTTTCGCCGGGGCCTCGGGTTCCGATGCCGCCGCCCAGCCGTGACATGGCGACCCCACGGCCGGTGAGGCGCGGCAGCAGGTAGCTCAATTGGGCCAGCTCGACCTGCAACTGCCCTTCCCGGGTTCGGGCGCGCCGCGCAAAAATGTCCAGGATCAATTGGGTCCGGTCGATCACCTTGCGCTGGAGCAAGCGCTCCAGGTTGCGCTGCTGGGTGGGAGTCAGATCATGATCGAAAACAACCAGATCGGCATCCTGGGCCGCTGCCTGCCGCGCCACCTCCTCGACCTTGCCGGAGCCGATCAAGGTGGCCGCTTCCGGCTTGTCGCGGGACTGGAGCACCCGATCCAGGACCACAGCCTGCGCACTCTCGGCCAGGGCCGCTAGTTCCTCGAGGGACTCTTCCGCGGAGTGACTGGGGGCCGGCGCGCCGCCGGGCGAGCGGGACCCAGGGCGGCCCTTCCACTCCAGGCCGATCAGAATGGCGCGTTCGTGCAACACGTCGGGAATTGGGAAAACTAGCCCTCCGGGGGCTCCGAGGAGGGAACCGCTGCCGGTTGCAGCCCTGCCGTGGAGGCCCCCGCCGAAGCTGGTGAGCCGGCTGCCAAAGCCTGGCTCGGCCTGGAGATCACTACTGTCGAGATGGCGTGCTTGAAGATCAATTGTTCCTGGTTGTTGGATTCCAGGATGAGCGAGTACTTGTCGAAGCTCTTGATGCGCCCGGAAAGCTTCACTCCGCTCATCAGGTAGAGAGTCAGGAAGGTTTTCTCTTTGCGCGCGTTATTGAGGAAGGCTTCCTGAATGTTCTGCGCCGGCTTTTCCATTGCAATCCCTTTGATCCGGGAAGGTTCTTATTTTATCAGAATACCGCCCGGCTCAACATGAACATATCTCAATGAGCTGGTTGGCCAGCCACCCAGGCCGCTCAGCCCCGGCTCGACAGCAATGAGATCCGTTCCTCGCAGGGGACGCAGAATGTGGCCCATGGGACGGCCTCCAGGCGCCTGGGGGAGATGGGTTGGTTGCACTCCTGGCAGATGCCAAAGGTCCCCCGGTCCAGGCGGTGCAGGGCCTGCTGGATGTCGCGAAGTAAGGCAATTTCCAAGCGGTTGCAATTCAAGAACAGCCACTCCTCGTGACTTTTCTGGCACCAGTCCCCAAAATCGAGAGGCTCTTCGGGGCGCCGAACAACCTCGGCCGCACGGGCAGCGGAGAGCCGGATTGACAACTCCTCCTCTTTCTGCCGCAGGGTCTGCCGAAAGCGCTGGAGCGTCTCCGGGGAGAGGCTTTCGTTGGCAATTCTCGGCATTTCTTTGCCCCCGGCTTTCGTTTCCGCCCCCCAACCATCGGACACGGGCGACAAACCAGTACGCAATCAAGACAAAATAACATGCTTTTCCCAAAAAGTCGCAAAAAAATTTGCGGGTCCGGCCATGGCCCAGTCTGGGAGGGGTAAAGAAGTAAAATCAAGGGCATGAAGCGGATTGCCGAGGAGGCCCTGGATGCGGTAGTGCGCCGTGGGGTTTCCTACGCGGACGTGCGGGCAATCGAGAGCCGGGAACGCCAGGTGTCCACCAAGAACGGAAAAGTGGGGCGCCTTTCCCTCACCGAATCGCTGGGCGCCGGCATCCGGGTACTGCTGGATGGTTGCTGGGGTTTCGCGGCCACCGACGATTTGAGCCGGGAGGGGCTGGAGGGAGCGGCGGCGCTGGCGGTCGAGATTGCCCGCTCCAGCGCGCTGGCCAAGAAAGCAGACGTGCTTCTGGCGCCTGAGGAGTGCTGCCAGGCCGTCTGGGAATCCCCCTGCCGCATCGACCCCTTCCGCATTCCGGTCGAACACAACCTGGAACTGCTGCTGAAGGTGGACGCGGAGTTGCGCCGCAACCCCGGTGTCACGCTGGCAGAGGCTTCGATGGTGTTCACGCGCAACCGGCAGATCTTTGCGTCCTCCCTGGGGAGCCTGATCGATCAAACCCGCATCACCAGTGGCGCCGGTTTCGTGGCCTATAGCTACAAAGATGGCGAGATTCAGAAGCGCTCTTATCCGAACTCCTTCGGCGGCCAGCATCAGCTCAAGGGATACGAACTGATCAGGCGAGCTGAAGCTGCTGAGGAACGCCCCGCGGGTGGCCGAGGAAGCCGTGGCTCTGCATTCGGCGGAGCAGTGCCCGGAGGGGTGCTTCGACCTGATCCTGGACAGCTCCCAACTCGGGCTGCAGATCCATGAATCCATCGGCCACCCCATCGAGCTGGACCGCGTGCTGGGGTCGGAGGCCAACTACGCCGGGATGAGTTTCCTGACGCTTGACAAGCTGAATCGTCTTCAGTACGGCGCGGAGAGCGTTAACGTCGTGGCGGACGCGCGCCTGGAGCACGGACCGGGCCTGGGCACCTTCGCCTTCGACGACGAAGGGGTAGCGGCCCAGCGGACCGATATCATCCGGAACGGCCTGTTCGTGGGCTACCTGACGTCGCGGGAGACGGCGGCGCAGGACGGGTTGCCGAGATCCAACGGGGCCATGCGCGCCGACGGATGGGGCGCGCATTCCGCTGATCCGCATGACCAATGTCAGCCTGCTGCCGGGCCAGCAATCCCTCGAGGAGGTCTTTGGAGGCGTCGCTCGAGCCATCTACATGGAGACCAACAAGAGTTGGTCGATTGACGACAAGCGCTACCATTTCCAGTTCGGCTGCGAGATGGGCTGGGAGATTCGGGACGGCCGGCGGGTGCGCATGCTGAAGAACCCCTCCTACAGCGGGATCACCACGGAGTTCTGGAACTCCTGCGCGGCGATCGCCAATCGGGATCACTGGGTGCTGTGGGGCACGCCCAACTGCGGCAAGGGGCAGCCCGAGCAAGCGATGGGCACCGGTCATGGCGCCAGCCCGGCGCGGTTTGGCGGGGTCAGGGTCGGCACGGCGTACGGGAGGTGAGCGGGATGCGGGAGTCGGAGCTGCTGACACGAGCGGATTGCCGGAAAGTTTTTGGCGCGGTGTTCGAGTACACCCAGGCCATGGGTGTGGATGACGTAGAGGTTACGCTGGGGGCTGCCGCAACCGCTTTGACACGCTTTGCTAACAGCGCCATTCATCAGAACGTGGCGGAACGGAGGCGTCATCTGTCGGTGCGGATCGTTTTGGATGGGCGCACCGCGCGGGCCAGCACTAACCGCTGGGACGAGGATTCGATCGAGTGCGTGGTCGAAGAGGCCATCACCGCCACCCGGGCGCAGGACCCCGATCCGGATCTGCTGCCGCTGGCCGAGCATGTCGAGGTTGACGAGGCGGACCGGTGGTCCCCGCACACTGCCAGGAACAGTCCCTCCGAGCGGGCCAGGACCGTGGCTGAGGCAATCCGAATCCTGGAGGCTGCGGGCCAGACGGCCGCGGGGATCTACGGGGCCAATCGAAGCGTGGAGGCCATCCTGAACTCGCGCGGCCTGTTCCACTATTACTGTGAGACCCTGGCGCAGTTTTCGATCACGGCCTTGGGCGCGGACAGCTCGGGATGGGCCAAGGCCAGCGCGCCCGATTGCCGCCGGATCTCGCCGCTGGAGTTGGCGCAGCGGGCCTCGGCCAAGGCCGCCCTGTCGAAGAGCCCGCGCGAGCTTCCACCCGGGCGCTACACGGTGATCCTGGAGCCTTCGGCGGTGCAGGACTTGCTCGGTCAGATGTTCTGGGACTTCAGCGCCACGGCCCTGCGGGACCAGCGCAGCTTCTTGACCGGTCGAATGGGCGAACGGTTGTTCGGAACCAACATCAGCATTGCCGACGACGTCTATCATCCGCTTCAGTTGGGGCCGCCATTTGACGGCGAAGGAGTGCCGAGGAGACGGCTGGCGCTGGTAGAGAAGGGCGTCCCGCGCGAGGTGGCCCGCTCCAGACAGGCCGCCCGCAGGGAGGGCGTGGCGCCGACTGGCCACGGTTTTCCACTCCCCAACGAGTACGGCGAAGCGCCCACCAACATCGTGATGGAGGGCGGCAGCACCAGCCTCGAAGAAATGATCCGCTCGACCGAGCGCGGCATCCTGGTGACCCGGCTGTGGTACATCCGCGAAGTGGACCCGTACCAGAAAATCATGACCGGGATGACGCGCGACGGCACCTTCCTGATCGAAGGCGGCCGCCCGGTTTGCGGTCTGAAGAATTTCCGGTTCAACCAGGGCCTGATCGAGCTGCTGTCGAACGTCGAGGCCCTCTCGCCCGCCCAGCACGCCTCCGGTGAGGAGTCCTTCGACATGGTGGTTCCGTCCCTGAAGGTGCGGGATTTCAACTTCTCGGAGGTGACCCGGTTCTGAGAGAGGCCTCCGCCCGGGCCGCCGCTGGCATGGAGAGCCACCGAATGCCATTGCCTTGTGGGTTATACCATTGTAGAATGACATCATGACGACTAAGCTCACCTTGGACAAAGCTGGTCGAGTGGTCATCCCCAAGCCTCTGCGGGATGAACTCCAACTCGGGCCAGGAGACGCCTTGGAGTTGCAAAGCTCCAGCGAGCAGATCACGCTACGTCCGGTTCGCGGGACGATGCCTCTCCGGAAGGAGCACGGCATCTGGGTTTACCGGACCGGGAATCCGCTGCCTGACGCCGTCATAGAGAGCGCCATCCGTGAGGTACGCGCCGAACGCGACCAGCGAGTTCTGGGGAGGGTGCGCTGAAAGCCTTCTTCGACACTTCTGTCTTGATCCCGGCGTTTTATGGGGATCATCTCAAACACCAGGCCAGTCTGGCCGCGGTCCTCGCCTTTCGAAAGCAACAGGCCGCCTGCGCGGCTCACAGCCTGGCCGAGGTGTATTCAGCCCTCACTCGCCTGCCTGTCAGGCCCCGCATCGGCGCCGAGCAGGCCATGCTGTTTCTGGAAACGATGCGCGAGCGGTTCACCCTCATCGCGCTGAATGACAGGGAATACTTTGCCGCAATCGAGCAGGCCGCTGGAGCTGGAGTAATAGGCGGCACGATCTATGACGCTTTGATTGCCAAGTGCGCTCTTAAAGCGGCAGCGGAAATCATCTACACCTGGAACGCGAGTGACTTCCAGCGGCTCGGACCGGAAATCGCCAAGCGCGTCAGGATGCCCTGAAAACCTCGATAAAAGCCGGCGATTCGCAGCCGGCTGCCAGCCCCCGCGTCATTGCTAAACTAGAGTTTCAGGGAACCCGCTTTGGGCCGCCATCCACACAGCGCCGACATGGGCAAGGTCCTGAAGTGGTCGCTTGCCGCTACGGTTGGCTTCGTGGTCGTGGAGGTGTTGGCGGGGATCGAGGCGCACAGCCTGGCGCTGCTCTCCGATGCGGGGCACAATTTCACGGACGCCCTGGCTCTGCTGCTGGCCTGGTGCGGAGTCTACTTTGGGCGCAAGCCGCCGGACCAGATCAAGACCTACGGCTATCACCGGGCGGGTGTGCTGGCGGCTTTCGTGAACGCCCTGTCGTTGCTCATCCTGGCGGGCTACATCCTGTACGAGAGCTATCGGCGCTGGGTGGACCCCCGAGCGGTTCACGAATGGACCATGTTCGGGGTGGCGGTCCTGGGACTGGTGGTGAACGCATCGATCATGTGGGGGCTGCGAGGGGAGCGCGGACGGGACATCAACATTCGCAGCGCCTGGGCCCATATGCTGGGCGACGCGCTGGGATCGGTCGCCATCATCGTTGGCGCCATCGCCATCCACTACACGGGCTGGCAGCGCACCGACCCGCTGCTTTCCGGGCTGATCGGTCTGCTGATTATCTGGACGGCCTGGGACATCGTCAAAGAGTCCCTCAACATTCTGCTGGAAGGCCTGCCGCGCGGCCTGAAGCTGGAAGAGGTCATCGGCGCCATGCGCGGAGTGGAGGGCGTGATGGATGTGCACGATTTGCACATCTGGAGCCTGGGCACGAGCACGCACGCCCTGAGCTGCCATGCGCTGATCCGGGACGTTCCCCTGTCGCAAAGCGACTCGATTCTGCGCTGCCTGAACCGGATGCTGGAGGAGCGCTTCGACATCCGGCACTCCACCGTGCAGTTCGAGCACGCCAACTGCGCCGGCTGCCCGATTCCCGCCGAGACTCAGAAGGTGTGAAAAAATGCCCGCCTCACTTCGGCTGTCAGCAACGCAGGCCGGGGGCCTGCGCCACCTCAGCAACTTGCCCGTGTCGTGGGGCAGGTCCCCGACCTGCCCCGGCATTTTTTCACACCTTGTCATGGGCATGGTCCGTCAACCGATGAACGATGAAAGGAGAAAGTGATGCGATCTAGAAGGATCTTTTGCTTATTGGCTTTGTGCGCGAGTGTGTGCGCGATTCCCTTGTGGTGTCAGGAGCAGGACCCATCCAACCCCGAGGTGCCGTTCGTTCCCTCTTCGCGCGAAGTGGTGACGCAGATGTTGAAGCTGGCGGAGGTAAAACCGGGCGACGTGGTCTACGATCTGGGGTGCGGAGACGGGCGCATTGTCATTGCCGCGGCCAAAGACTTCGGCGCGCGCGGCGTGGGGGTGGACATCAACCCCGAACGCATCCGGGAGTCGCAGGAGAACGCCGAGAAAGCGGGCGTGGCGAACCGGGTCAAATTCGTGGAAGGCGATCTTTTCCAGGCCGACATCAGCAAGGCCACGGTGGTGACGCTGTATCTTCTGCCGGACGTCAACCTGAGACTCCGGCCCAAGCTGTTGCAGGACTTGAAGCCAGGGACGCGAGTGGTCTCCCACAGCTTCGACATGGGCGACTGGAAGCCCGAGAAGACCGTCCAGTTGAACGGCCGCACACTGTACCGCTGGATCATCCCACCCAAAGCGGCTGACAAGAACTGAGGGGCGGGCCGCTCTGCAATAGTGTGGTGCTTAGAAAGGGGGAGAGCTCGTGTCAATGCGGAAAGTCGTTGCGATTTTTGCCCTGTCTGCGCCTCTGGTGTTGGGGCAGGACGATTCCATATTCGCGCGCGCCCGCGAGAATGGCCGGCGGTTCGACCAGATGGCAGCGGCGATGCAACGGGTCCTGAAGGCGTGGTTGAATTATGCCGATCAGCGGACGCTGCTGCTGCCTGACCGGCTGCCCGGCGGTTCGCGCGGGTTGAAGCCCGGCGACACCAAGCGGCTGTACACGCCGCACAACTCCGGCGCCGACCTGTATCCGTACCTGATCCTCACCGCTCATCTCACAGACCTGGAGCTGTACCAGGGCCGGATGATGGAGATGCTGCGCAACGAGATCCGGTACACCACGGCGCAGGAATCCATTCCGGCCAACCTGGAGATGAGCACCGGGGAGTTGGGTCCGCCGAGCCTGTTCGGGGCGGGGGAGTATGCCAAAGACGGCCTGCTGGCGGTGACCGAATACCTGGGGCGCACGCCGTGGTTCTACCGCATGGTGGACATGACCGCGGACGCCATGAACCGCGCGCCGGTGCCCTCGCGGTTCGGCAATCTGCCGGCCTCCGACGCCGAACTCAACGGCGACTACCTGCAAACCCTGGTGCGACTGGCCACGATGACCGGCGACCGGCGGTTCATCGAGTGGGCGCGCCGGATCGGGGACGCCTACGTCGAGGAGGTGCTGCCCGGCAATCACGGCGTACCGAGCTCGAACTGGGATTTCCAGAAGCACGCGGGCGACGGCCGCTTGCGGCTGCGCGACCACGGCAACGAGATGGTGGTCGGGCTGTCGCTGCTATATGCGCTGGAGCAGTATCACCAGACGCCGCGTGCGGAGCGCTACCGGCCGGCGATCGCGCGCATGCTGGACCGGATCATCGAATCGGCCAATCCGGACGGCCTGCTCTACAACCAGATTGACGCGGCCACGCTGAAGCCCATCGACGCGGGCCTCTCCGACAACTGGGGGTACGTCTACGGCGCGGTCTACACCTTCTATCAATGCACGGGTGAGGAGAAGTACCGGGAGGCGGTGCGCCGGGTCCTGAGGAACCTGACAAAGTACCGCAACTACGACTGGGAGAGAGGCTCGTTCGACGGCTACGCCGACACGATCGAGGGCGCGCTCTACCTGGTGGCGCGGGAGCCGGTGCCGGAGGCGCTGGACTGGATCGAGTCGGAGACCCGGGTGATGGCGGCCATGCAGCAGCCCTCGGGCCTGATCGAGCACTGGTACGGGGAAGGGAACTTCAACCGCACCCTGTTGCTGTATATCCTGTACAAGAGTCAGGGCTGCCGGCCGGACCGCTGGGTGGCGGGTGTGCAGGTGGGCGCGGTGCGCGATGGGGAGCGGCTGTACTTGAGCGTCGAGGCGCCCAAGGGCTGGCAGGGCCGCATCTGTTTCGATTACGCGCGGCACCGCCGCGTGCTCAACTTCGACAAGGACTACGTGCGGCTGAACGAATTCCCGGAGTGGTACTCGGTGGACGAAAACACGCTGTACAAGCTGCGGCCGGCGGTGGGGGGCGAGCGCATCCTGCTGGGCTCGGAGCTGATCGCCGGGGTTCGCCTGGAGCCGGGCAACTGGATCGTGGAGAGCGCGGGCAAGCCGCCCTACGGGGGGTCTAACCGGCCAATTGCCGAGGTGGCGCAGGCCCCCGGCCTGCGTTGCGGGCAGCCGAATAGCAGGCGAGCTGGTGTATACTTGGACCGACCGGGCCAGTAACAACTGCCCCCGGGAGGCCTTCAATGAAATCTGACACCAATCGCCGTACATTCATGGGATCCGCCGCTCTGTCCGGCGTCTTCACCATTGTTCCCAGGCATGTCCTGGGGGGAACCGCATATGTCGCTCCGAGCGACAAGATCACGCTGGCCCACATCGGCATGGGCACGCAAGGATTCAACGAACTGGGTGGCCTGCTGGCCGAACCCTCGATTCAGATCGTGGCCGTGTGCGACCCCAACCGGGACAGCAACGACTACGTGGAGTGGGGCAAGAACGGCATCCGCAACCGCCTCCGCACCTACCTGGGCAATCCCACTTGGAGGGAGAACGACACCGGCTGTCCCGGCGGCCGGGAAGTGGGCCGAGAGGTCGTGGACACCTATTACGCCAAGCAAAGGGGCGCGGACAAGTTCAGGGCATGTGCCGCCTATGCGGACTTCCGGGAACTGCTGGAAAAAGAGAAGGACGTGGACGCCGTCAAGGTCATGACGCCGGACCATCATCATGCCACCATCTGCATCGCGGCGATGAAAAAGGGCAAGAATGTCATGGTGCACAAGCCCCTGGCCAACCGCATGTACGAAGCCAGGCTGGTCATCGAAACCGCTCGCAGGACGAAGGTCGCCACCCACCTGCTGGCTTACGGCAGCGGAGCCGGCAACGCCCGGATCGCGGCCCGGATCAAGGAAGGGGTCATCGGCACGCTCCGGGAAATTCATAACTGGTCGAATCGGCCCGTGTGGCCGCAGTACACGGAGATTCCCACGGACCGGCCCCCCGTCACGCCAGGGCTGGACTGGGACTTGTGGTTGGGACCTTCGCTGGATCGCCCTTACCATCCGCACTACACGCACACCGTGTTCCGCGGGTGGTACGAATTCGGCGGCGGATCGATGGCCGACATGGGCATCTACAGCCTATGGCCGGTTTTTGCGACTTTGAACCTCGGCACTCCGGTCAGCGTCGAAGCGTTTGCCAGCCACACCTGCTCCATCGTGGACCAGGTCAGCCGGCCGGTAAAGAACGACTTCGCGTTCCCGGCGGCCTGTTCCATACACTTCAAGTTCGCCCCAAGGGCGGACATGCCCGGCCTTGAGCTGTTCTGGTATGACGGCGGCATGAAACCGCGCGTGCCCGAGGACATCGAAGCGGAAAACAAGCCGCTGCCCATCGAAGGCATCCTGTTTGTTGGCGATAAGGGCAAGATCTTCGCCGGTTTCAACGGCCAGAGTCCGCAGCTCTACGCCAACGGCAAGAGTGAAGCCCTGTTCAAGGACGAGAAGCCGCCCGAAGAGGCCCGCCGCGGGCAAAGAGCGCCCGGCGAGCGCGTCCTCCCCTGGCTTCAGGCTTTCAAGGGAGGGGAGCCGTCGCCGGGAAGTTTCCTGAACGCCGCCGCGATTTCCGACGCTGTCTGCCTGGGCACCGTCGCGCTGCGTGCAGGCAAGAAGGTGGAGTTCGACAGCGTGAACATGAAAATCACCAATGACACCGCGGCCAACCAGTACCTGTATCGCGAGTATCGAAAGGGTTGGGAGCTATAAGAGCTCTTTTTCATTCAGGAGACATCAAATGCAGACAACTTCAAGAAGACAGTTCCTTCGCGCCGGCGCGGCTGGCGGCCTGGCCGCGGCGGCAGGGCTTGAAGCCGCTCCGCTGAGGCTCCCGATCGGGTTTCAGGTTTACCCCATCCGGGAGATGCTGGCGAAGGATTTCGAAGGCACGCTCCGGCAGATGGCGGCGCTGGGGTATCGGAGCGTCGAGATGTGCTCGCCGCCCGGCTATGAGAGACTCCGGCTTCGGCCCGCTGACAAAGATGCCGGCTGCCGAGATGCGCCGGATCATCAAGGCCGCGGGCCTGCGTTGTGAAAGCTGCCACTACGGGGCCGGGGAACTCAGGACGAACCTGGAGGAGCGGATCGCGTTCGCCAAGGAGCTCGGCCTGAAACAAATGGTTCTCTCGTCGTTTGGCCTCCGGCAGGACGCCACGCTCGACGACTGGCGCCGCGCTGCCGATGAATTGAACAAGGTCGGCGAGAAGACGCTCAAGGCCGGCATCCAGACCGGCTTCCACAATCACAACTTCGAATTTAGGGAAATCGGCGGCGTGCTCATCTACGACGAATTGATGAAGCAGTTCGATCCCAAGCTGGTCAAAATGCAGTTCCAGGTCGCCGTGATCAGCATGGGCTACGAGGCCGCCACGTATCTGAGGAAGTATCCCGGCCGCTTCTGCTCGCTGCATCTGGCCGACTGGTCCTCCGCCGACAAGAAAGCGGTGCCCGTGGGCAAGGGGGTGGTCGATTGGAAGAAGCTCTTCGCCGCCGCCAAGACAGGCGGCGTGAAGAACTACTTCGTCGAGATGAACCTGGAGGCGATGAAGGACAGCTACCCCTACCTGCGCGATTTGAAAGTGTAGCGAGGCGCGTAGAGCGCCGGCCGTTCCTGCTGCCGTCTCGAATTGCCTGAATCCCAGCATCGGCCGGATCCGCGGCTTGATCCGGGGATGATCTGGCTGTCCGGGGAATCTGAAGGGTGCCGAAGCTTACGGCATCCGCTGCGACAATCCGCCCCTGGGCTCCGAGTTCATCGCGGGCGTCAGGCTGGTACGGGGCAACTGGATCGTGGAGAGGGCGGGGAAACCGCCGTACGGCCCAGCGCGGATTTCTCACCATGCCCAGTCTCGAGCGCGCTGTTGACCTTGTGGCGCAGCCTCTCCAGGCTGCCGTCTCGGCACTCGTGCCGAGACGCGCTGTCACGGTTCGAGAGAAGCACTGGCGTCGAGAGGAGTCTCGACGCGGCAGGCTGAAGCCCGCGCCACATCTTCGCTGGAACTCGGGTCTGGAGAGAAATGCGGGCCGGCCAACCGGGTTACGAAGTGAGAGCTACTTCACCAGCCCCAACCTTCGGAGATCAGCTTCCGTCCAGCCTGCGTCACCGATCATTGCTTTGAATGTGCCGAGAGGGAAGGTGTCGCCGAGATGATGGAAGGCCAGGATTACTCTACGGCCATCTGGATGGCGGTAGATGCGGTGACTGCCTCGCGTTCTCCGCAGAGCGAAGCCATCTTCATGCAAGGCTTTAATGAATTGGCGTGCAGTGACGGTCCGGGGAATCTCCGTCATACGTTGACGGCGACCGAAGGTGAGGGCAACTCGACCACGCCGTGCGCGGGATCGATTGGAACCGTCTCTCCGGTCTCGACGAGGTCCTCGACGTAGAGGCTCAACTGCCTCACGGATGTTGACAAGGGCCTCTTCGTAAGTGTGACCCCAGGTGTGACAGCCTTTCAAAGCGGGACAATAGGCGTGGAACGCCTGTCTGCCGTCCTCGAACCGATCGTCCTCGATTACGAGCGGAAAGACGTACGATTTCACCAGTCACTACAATAGCATGTCTGCCTTATTCCGAGCGTTATGGAGGCACCATGAACCGGCGTGATTTTCTTGGTCTGATTGGGGTGGGGGCGGCGGCGGAAGCTGCGGTGGCGCGGGAGGTGGCGCAGCGGATCGAGGGCGACCCGGTGCGGTTCGTCAACCGCAAGACGGGGGCGCATCCGTTTCGGGTGCGGGAGGCGGGCCGGCGGCCGAACATCTTCCTGATCACGCTGGATATGGTCAGCCCGGATCACTGGCACCCGGCGCGCAGCCTGCACCGGGAGATGGACCTCCCCGCCATTCGGTCGCTGTTCAGCGAGGGGGTGGCGTTTTCGAATGCCTTCTGCGCCAGCCCGCTGTGCGCCCCGGCGCGCGCCACCCTGGCCACGGGGCGCTACACCTACATCACCGCCAACGGCGAACGCGCGCATGACGGGCACGAGACCATCCTGCGGCCCACCGACGTCATTTTCCAGGAGTATTTGAAAGCTACCGGGTACATCACCAAGCACGCCGGCAAGGGACATCTGGGCACGCAGAAGTTCATGGACGCCTTCGACGAGAACGACAACGCTTGGGACCGTTGGGCGCCGCCGATTCACGACGACGAGCTGTATCTCACTTATCTGCGGCGGCTGGGGATCAAGCAGCAGCGGTATAAGAAGGAAATCACCGGGCTACAGCAGGACCGCAAGACCAAGCTGCTCTCGCTGGGCGGCTGGGTCGAGCAGGCGGATGGGAAACCGTTTCCGCTGGAGGCGCAATACACGCACCACCTGGTTGAGCGGGCCATCGAGAAGCTCGACGCGGCGCTGGCGGAGGACGGAGGCGCGCGCCCGATTTATTTGCAGCTCGACATCTTCGATCCGCACCAACCGTTCAGCATCCCGGACGGATTCGCGGAGCGGGAAAAGCAGTTGCGAGCGGCGTTTGCCTTGCCGGCCAGCTATGAGAAGGTGCGGGCGCGGGACTGGCGGGCCTCACCCGACGAGCCCAAGGTGTACGACTTCTATCGCAAGGCCTGGGGGCTGTACCATCCCGAGACGGTGCGCGATTACCGCGTGGCGAACGCGCTCCAGATGGAGATCATCGACCGGGCGCTGGCGAAGTTCATCCGAGCGCTCAAAGAGCGCCGGCTGTACGACGACGCGATCATCATCTTTACGGCCGATCACGGGGAGATGAACGGCCGGCGGGCGCTGGTCGATAAGGGTGTGTACCTGTTCCCGGACGTACTGCGCGTGCCGCTCGCGATCAAGATGCCTCGGGGCAGGCACCACACGGTGGAGGCGCCGGTGTCGCACCTGGACATTGCGCCGACGCTGCTTTCGATTGCGGGCGTGGAGGCGCTGGAGCGGCTGGACGGGCGGTCGCTGATTCCGTACCTGGAAGGGACCGGCACGCCCAGCGACCGCGAGCTGCTGTTCGAGTGCGGCTGGCACGTGGGGGTGAACTTCGCCTGCGCCATCCAGAGGTGGGAACGCGGCGGCGGGCACCACCTGTATACCTACAACCTGTCGTCCACGGTGGATGAGCTCTACGATCTGAACTCGGTGGATGCGGAGAACCTAGTGCAGCGGCCGGAGCATGCCAAGCTGCACTCGGAGATGGTGGCGCGCCTGGGGGCGTTCCTGGCGCGGGATCCACGCTGGATCGGTTACTGGCACAGCTTGCGCATCGACCACTACTTCGAGCTGCCGAAGCCGCAGGGCGACGTTCAGATGTTCCGGCCGGTGTGAGAGAGCTTGTAGCCTGTAGCTTGTAGCGTGTAGCCTGTGGGCTTCCACAGGCGACAAGCTACAAGCTACTGGCCGATTTCGAGCAACTGGAGCAGTTTCTGGCGCACTAGTTGGGCGGTTTCCGAGTCGGGGAGGACGATCAGGATGGTGTCGTCGCCGGCGACGGTCCCGACGATTTCGGGCCACTCCTCGCGGTCGAGGGCGACGGCGACGGAGTTGGCGTGACCGGGTGAAGTCTTCACTACCAGCAGATTTTGGGCCGGGCGGACGTCTTGCACGAGTTCGGCAACCAGCGTCGCCAGGGCGGGCCCACCGTGTTCGGGGGCGATCTGGCGGTAGCCGTGCGGGGTCTTCGCCAGACCCAGCTCGCGAATGTCTCGGGAAAGCGTGACCTGGGTGGCGGAGATGCCGAGGTGTTTCAGCTCCTGGGCCAGCTCTTCCTGGGTGTGAACAGGGCGGGCGCGGATGAGCTTGAGGATCTGTCCCTGGCGGAAGCTCTTGTTCATGTGCGCATCCCAGCGAGCCGCTGTTCGGCTTCCTGGAGGGCCTGCATGACGGAGTGCGGGCCGGTTCCGCCGGGGATCTCCCGGGTTTCGATTCCCTGACGCGGATCCAGCAGCCGCGCCATCTCGGGTGTGAATTGCGGGGCGAAGGCAGCCAACTCGGCGGGGGTCCAGTCGGCCGGCTGCTTGCCCTGCCGGAGGCTTTCGAGCACCAGCCGGCCGACGATCTGATGGGCCTGATGGAAGGGCGTGCCAGCGCGGGCCAGCGCCTCGGCCAGGTCGGTGGCCACGAGCCAGCCTTCTGCGGACGCAGCGGCGGCCTTTTCCGGGCGGAGCCGAACGGAGGCGGCGACGGCGCGCGCCATCTCGAGCGAGCCCTGCAACTGATCGGCGGCGTCGAAGAGCGGCTCCTTGTCCTCCTGCATGTCGCGGTTGTAGGTGAGCGGCAGTCCCTTCATGGTCACGAACAGCGAGGTGAAGTTGGCGAAGACGCGGCCGCATTTGCCGCGGATCAGCTCGAGGGAATCCGGGTTCTTCTTCTGCGGCATGAGGCTGGAGCCGCTGGTGACTTCATCGCCCAGCTCGAGCCAGCCGAACTCTTCGCTGGAATAGAGGATCCAGTCCTCGGCCAGGCGGCTGAGGTGCAGCATAGTGAGCGAGGCGGCGTAAAGAAAATCGAGGACGAAGTCGCGATCGGCGGCCGCATCCATGCTGTTCGGGGTGAGGCCGTCGAAGCTCAGCTCGGCGGCCAGGGCCTGGCGGTCGAAGGGAAAACCGCTGCCCGCGAGCGCGCCCGAGCCCAGCGGCAGAAGGTTGGCGCGCTTGCGGGCCTGGGAGAGCCGCTCGGCGTCGCGGGCTAGCATCTCGAAATAGGCCAGCAGGTAATGAGGCCACAGCACGGCCTGCGCCCGGCGCGTGTGAGTGTAACCGGGGATAACGGCGTCGGAGTAACAGCGCGCGAGCTTCAACAGCGCGTCCATCAGATCGAGCAAGAGGAGGCGGGCCTGGCCGATCTCTTCACGAAGCCAGAGACGAACGTCGAGGGAGACCTGCTCGTTGCGGCTGCGACCGGTGTGGATCTTGTCCGCCAGTGCGCCCACGCGTTCCTTGAGCTTGCGAATGACCAGGGTGTGCACGTCCTCGTCCGAGGCGTCCTCAATTGGCGCCTCCGCGATCTCTGCGAGAGCTGCCACGACGGCGGCGCGCTCCTCCCCGGTGAAGATGCCAACCCGCTCCAGCGCCCGCGCCCACGCCTGCGAGCCGCGCACGTCCACTTCGAGCAGCCGCCGGTCGAAGGACAGCGACTCGGAGAACCGCTCGAAAACTTCCGAGGGACCCCTCTCGAAGCGTCCGCCCCAGAGTTTCATGGCTTTCCCGTGACGGCGGCCCGCACCCGCATGGGCAGCCCGATGAGGTTGATGAAGCCCTCGGCGTCCTTCTGGTCGTAGCCGGCGCCCATGGTGAAGCTGGCGATGTCCAGGGAGTGGAGGGAGTAAGGCGAGCGGCGGCTGACGGGCTCGAGGTTGCCCTTGTATAGGCGCAGGGTGACCTCGCCGCTGGTGGCCTGGCTGGCGGTTTCGAAGAAGGCGTCCAGCGCCTCGCGCAGCGGAGTGAACCAGAAGCCGTAGTAGACCAACTCGGCGTAATCGAGAGCCAGGCGCTGTTTGTAGTGGAGCAGGTCTCGGTCCAGCGTGAGCGACTCGAGTTCGCGATGGGCCGTGGTGATGAGCGTGCCGCCGGGCGTCTCGTAGCAGCCGCGCGATTTCATGCCGACGAAGCGGTTCTCGACCAGGTCGATGCGGCCGATGGCGTGCTCGCCGCCCATGCGGTTGAGGGTCTCGAGCAGCTCGACTCCGCTCATGCGCTGGCCGTTGAGGGCGAGGGGCGCGCCTTTCTCGAAGGCGATGGTGACTTCGCCGGGGGCGTCGGGCGCCTCCTTGGGGCTGCGGGTGAGCATCCAGATGTCGTCGGGAGCGGCGCTGGCGGGGTCTTCGAGCGGGCCGCCTTCGTGCGAGATGTGCCAGATGTTGCGGTCGCGGCTGTAGATCTTGGCGCTGCTGGCGGCCACGGGGACGTGGTGGGCCGCGGCGTAGGCCAGGGCGTCCTCGCGGGAGCGGATGTTCCATTCGCGCCAGGGCGCGATGACCTGGAGGTGTGGCGCCAGGGCCTTGTAGGTCAGCTCGAAGCGGACCTGGTCGTTGCCCTTTCCGGTGCAGCCGTGGGCGAGGGCGTCGCAGCCGGTGCGAAGCGCCACCTCGACCTGGCGCTTGGCTAGCAAGGGGCGGGCCACCGAGGTGCCCAGAAGGTACTTGTGCTCATAGACGGCGCCGGCGCGAACCAGCCGCCACAGATACTGGGTGACGAACTCCTCGCGCAGGTCCTCGACGTAGACTTCCGAGGCGCCGGTGGTGCGGGCCTTTTCCTCCAGACCCGGCCAGTTCTTCATCGCCCTGGCCGATATTGCCGCACACGGCCACCACCTCGCAGCCGTAGTTCTCCTTGAGCCAGGGAATGATGACGGACGTATCCAGTCCGCCCGAATACGCCAGCGCCACTTTCTTGGCTTTCTCCATAAACTAGGGATTGCTAGCGCTACTCCAGCAGCATCAGCAGCAATGCCTTCTGCGTGTGCAGCCGGTTTTCCGCCTGATCGAACACCACCGAGCGCGCGCACTCGATCACTCCTTCGGTGACTTCCTCGCCGCGCTTGGCGGGCAGGCAGTGCATGAAGACCGCCTCCGGGGCGGCCTGAGCGAACAACTCCTCGTTGACCTGGTAGTCGCGGAAGGCCTGCCGCCGCCTCTCCCCCTCCGCTTCATGGCCCATGCTGGCCCAGACATCTGTGTAGACGGCCTGCGCTCCGGTCACAGCCTCCTGGGGCTGTGCGTGACTCGCAGGGTGGCGCCGGAGAAGTTCGCCAGATCTTCGGCCTGGGTCACGACCTCCGGGTTGGCGCCGAAAGCGGGCGGCGTCGCCAGCGCAAAGTTCATCCCCAGCCGCACCGAGGTCAGCATCAGCGAGTGCGCCACGTTGTTGCCGTCGCCGACGAAGGCCAGCTTCAGCCCGCGCAGCGTGCCGAAGTGCTCCGTCAGCGTGAAGAGGTCGGCCAGGGCCTGGCAGGGATGGTACAGATCGCTCAGGGCGTTGATCACCGGCACGGCGGACCAGCGGGCGAGTTCCTCGATGGTGCGCTGCGAAAAGGTGCGCGCCACGATGCCCTGGGTCCAGCGATCGAGGTTGCGGGCGACATCTTTGAGGGGCTCGCGCTCCCCGATCAGGCCCTGGGCGAAGATCGAATCCCCGCCCAACTGCTTGATGGCCAGCTCGAAGGTCAGGCGGGTGCGGAGCGAGGGCTTTTCGAAGAGCAGACTGAGGTAGCGGCCACGCAACGCCTCCGCGTAGTGCTGGGGCGTCGCCTTGACCCGTCGCGTGAGCTCCAGCAGACAGGCCAGTTCCTCCTGCGTCGCGTCGAGATCGCAGGTGAAATCCCGGGCGGCAATCCGGCTCACCACCAATGAATTTTTATTCACCTAAATGAATAATCACACAGCGGCGCCCCCTTAACCCGGGTCTGGGCAGGCGGTCCAGCGTGAGTGCCGGGCTGCGGCTTGAGCGTCTGGCGGGCATCAGCGGGCGATAGAATGGAGTCATGTTCTGGGCGAGGGCGATTGGGATTTGGCTCGCCTCCGTGAGCGCGTTGTGCTGCGCGCCGCGCGTGGTCTTTTCGGTACCCGCGGGCGACCCGGCTTACGACGGAGCGGGTATCTCACGCCTGGTCGTGGGGCCAGGCGGGGACCTGTGGGTGGTTGGACACGTGCGGTCGGTCGTTCCGACGAGCGGGGTTGCAGACATAGCGTCGGCCCCGTTGGTCACGCGCTTGGATCGAGCAGGAAACGTCCGGTGGAGGACGGTGCTGGGCGAGGCTTCGGAGGCTCGGGATGGGGCCCACCGCTGTCGCAGTGGACGGCGCCGGGAACGCCTACGTAATTGGAGCGGGCGCGTTGAGCGGGTCTCAGCTCCTGAATGGCGTTGCCAGGCCGCTCCCGACGCCCTGGCGATTCGGTCGCGGCCCGGTCGGTCCCGGCACGGCGTGGCTAGCCAAGCTCGATCCGGCGGGCCAGGTGCTCGCCTATGGCTTCTTCGGCGGCAGCAGGGGGGCGTTACCGAACGACATCGCACTCGACGCCAGTGGCAGTCCCGTGGTGGTCGGCGATACCGCAGACCCCGATTTTCCGACGACCCCGGGCGCGGTTGGGGGCCGCCGCGGCAGGTGGGCATGGCCGTTAGCACCTACGGCTTCGTGATGCGCTTCCTGCCGGACGCCAGGTCCGTGGTTTTTTCCACGTGCCTGGGAGGTACAGAATGGCCTTGCGTGGGCGGCGGA
>CAVRZY010000048.1:0-9142 GCA_963725415.1 uncultured Acidobacteriota bacterium
TCCAAGTCGGTGGCGATTTCCGACTGAGACATTTTCAAATTCAAATCGTCATACCTGCTTTTGGTCAGATTGTAGTCCCGGGTCAGATCGGCGTACTCCCGTTCCATGAGCGGACTGGCCTGGATGCGCGACTGGTAAGCTTGGATGGACTCTTTGAGCTGGGCTTGCTCTTTGACGCGGTCCTCCACTTCCAGATCTTTGGCTTGAATCTGGCTCTGCAACCTGGCGATGGCGGCCTCGAGGTCTTTGGCGGCGCGCGAGTTGACGAGATTGGCCTGTTTGGGCGCATCCGTTTCGGGTTTCTTTTGCTCCTCCTGTTTGAGGAGTTCGTCCCGCATTTTTTTCAGGATGCCGAACTGTGCCTCGGCCCGTTTTACGTCCGGGTGAGTGTCCTTGTAACGTTCTCGCAGGCCGGAAAGCGCGGTCTGCATCCCCAAAATCTCTCTTTCCAACTGGACCAGGCGCTCATTCTTCACGCTGAGGCCGAGTTGATCCCCGGTCGAGCCCAGGGTCGCCAGTTGATCTCGGTAGATCTGCACCTGGGATTCCAGCAAGAGTTTCTCCTGGCTGATGCGGCTGAACGCTCCATTGATGCCGCCCATCTGCGTTTCCAGGGAGCGAAGCGCCTGCAGATTGGCCTGAAACTCGTCCGGCAGGCGGCCGGCATTCTTCAGGCGGAACTGGGTGCGCTTGTTCTCCAATTCGTCCAAGGCCTTGTTTGCGGTCAGCAACTGGTCTTTCAAGAACTGGGTGGTCTCGCGAGATTGGTTGGACCGGGTTCGAAGATTTTCGTTCATGAACCGGCTCACCAGATCCCGAGCGACTCTTTGGGCCTTATACCGATCGTCATACTCGAAGGCGACGCTGAACGCCGACAAGGGGCCCCTGCCAGAGCGGGACTGAATATCCAGGACATTGGAGATTCTAATGTCCCTTCTCATAGTCTCGATGACGTCCTCCATCGGTTTCCGCCTCAGCTCCCCCTGATAGAGACCTTGGGACTGGATAATGTTGGTCAACATCGTCCGGCTGAGGATGGCATTTGCCATCGAGTTGATGTGCTGGGACATTTCGACGTTGACGTTGCTGGGCACAAACTTCTCCGGCACCTGCGAGGGCACCACCTTGATGACCGCGGTAGAAACGTAGGTGTCCGGCCAGAAGAACGCTCCCACCACGGCAATGACCAGCGCCACAAAGGCAGGGCCGATGATCCAGCCCTTGTGGCGCCGCACAACGTCGATGTAGTCCTCCACGTCCAGAGTGCGCCTGGGTGTGCTCAAAAGATCTTGCGTGGGTTGCATACGCCTCTCTCAAAAAAACTCAGCCATCGACCGCTCAATGACCCGATCGCAACACCCGGCTCAGGGAACGATGACGTAATCGCCGTTCTCGAGCTGGATGTTCTGACTCATCTTCTTCCCTTTGATGACTTCCTTGTAATTGAAATTGAACCTCTTGGCGCCGCGGAGGATGGTGATCTTGGTGGTTTTGGCGAATTCGCGAAAGCCGCCGGCCTGCATCAGGGCCTCCAGCACGGTGGTGGGCACGACCAGCGGAAAAGCGCCTGATCGGACGACCTCACCGGTGACGTAGTAGCGCTTGCTGCGAACCATCTGAACCGAAATCATCACTTCCGGGCGATTAATGAATTGCGAGAGTTTCTCGGTGACTCGGGTGCCCAACTGCACTGGGGTCAGGCCGCTGGCCTGCACCTCTCCGATCAAGGGCAGTGTGATGTGGCCGTCCGGGCGCAGGGCGACGAGGCCGGAGAGATCCGGCTCGCGCCATACGCGAACGGAGATAACGTCTTCGGGCCCTAAAACGTAGGTCTTAGGGTCCACCGGAGCGGGCAGGGACTTGGCCGCCGCTTCCTCCTCCTTGACAGGTTCGATCTTCGCCGGCTGCGTCTTGGCGGATTCTGACGGCTTGCCGGGCGATTCGCCCGGCTTCTCCTGTGCCGATAAAACCAACGCCACGGCAGCCACACCGAGCACCAACCTTGCGCTTGTCAGGATGAACACTCTCATGCCGTTCCTTCTCGGGTGCTTTGGACTGATCCGCGAACAGAGCGCGCGTTTCACTCGCAACACTCGTTATTGTACAGCAATTCGGTCTCCTCTCGCGTGGTCAGTCGCATCCCTGGCTGTGGCCAGCCGCGCCGGCCCTGCAGCGAAAGCTATTGATTCGTTAAGCTAGACAAGCAGGTGAGGCCAACGCTAGGACCAAAGTACCGGGAAACCTGAGGGCAAGGTAAGGCGATTCTCCACAGCGCGCCATGGCCGCAACCGAACAACCCAGTGAGTGACACGTGCGGGCAGAACGGCTGCGCCAGGGGAATTGACGATTGCTGTGTCTGGCGCCCCGGGACACTGGAATCGTCAATCGTCAATGAGCCAATCGTCAATTGGCCGGCGACACCGAAGGTGGTCAACACGTGCAATCTTCGCGGGCCGCAAAGAAATGCGGCTATAGTAGTATGGATTACGTCAGCCGCCTGAGGTGCTTGTAGACCAGCGCGATTGGCAGTCCCACTACATTGAAGTAGCAGCCTTCGATCCGGTCGATGAACCTGGAGGCCCGGCCCTGGATGGCGTAGGCGCCGGCTTTGTCCATAGGCTCGCCGCTGGAGACGTAATCCTCAATCTCGCGATCCGAGAGCGGAACGAAACGGACGCGCGTGGTTTCCTCATCCAGGACGGCGCCGGCGGGAGCCTTGAGGCAGATGCCTGTCACCACCAGGTGCTGGCGTCCGGACAGGCGTTTCAGCATCTGCGCAGCGTCGGCGGCGCTGGAGGGCTTTCCGAGGATCTGGTTGTCAACCACCACGACCGTATCCGCGCCCAGAACGATGTCGTCCGGGGCGGCGCGCACAGCCTCCGCTTTGGCCCGCGCCAGCCGCCGAACGTAGGCGCAAGCGTCCTCGCCAGGGAGCGGTTGTTCTTCTACCTCGGCCGGCACAGCCAGGAACGAAATGCCGGCTTGGGCTAGAATCTCCTTGCGCCGGGGCGACTGGGAGGCCAGGATCAGCATATCTCGATGGTACAACTCGGGCTGGCCTCGGATGCTACACTGAGGAGATTCAGCCAGCATGGACCGTGCCGCGAAACTCATCTCGAGACTCCCGCTGCCCAGAGGTTGCGTGACGCCTGAGGAACTGGCGCGGGCGGCGTGGCCCCAGGCGGTGGGACGCCGCATCGCCTCCCGTGCCCGCGCCGTCGCGCTGGCGGACTCCACGCTGATCGTGGAGGTGGAGGACGAAGTCTGGCAAGGACAGCTTTCCACGCTGCGGAGCCAGATCCTGGCGAGGCTGAAGGAAGTTCTGGGAAAAGAGATTGTAGCTGACATGGATTTGCGCGTGAGGATCCCGCGGCGTCTTCCGCAGCGTGCCGAGCAGGCGCAGCTCTCGCCGGATGAAGCCGAGCGGATCGAAGACCCGGTGCTGCGCAGAGTCTACAAGTTGTCGCGCAAGAGGTCGCTGGCGTGAAGATCACCGAAGAGGAAGTCCGGCATGTGGCCGGCCTGGCCAATCTGAGGCTGACCGAGGAGGAGATCCAGCGTTTCTGCGCAGACCTGGGCGAGATCCTGGCTTACATGGAGAAGTTGAACGAACTGGGTACCCGCGAGGTCGAGCCGATGGCTCAGGTACTGTACGATGCCGAAGAAACGGCCACGCTGCGCGCGGATGAGGCGCGCCCAGGGATGGGCAGCGAGGCGGCCGTGGCCAATGCTCCCGCGGCGGGCGCGGGCTTTTTCAAGGTGCCCAAAGTCATCGAACGCTAACCCATGGATGTCGCCTCGTTGAACATCGCCAGGATTCGGGAGGGGCTGGCGAGCCGGCGCTTCAGCGCAGTAGAGCTGGCCACCGAAACGTTGCGGTTTGCCGAGGCCGAGAACCCCAAGACCAACGCCTACCTCCGCTTCTGCCCGGAGCGGGCCATGGCAGCGGCGCGGCGTGTGGACGAGAAGCTGGCGCGAGGCGAAGATCCCGGCCTGCTGGCGGGCGTGCCGGTGGCCGTCAAAGATGTAATCTCGACTCAGGGAGTGCGGACGACCTGCGGCTCGCGGCTGCTGGCCAGCTACATCCCCCCCTACGACGCCACGGCCGTGGTGCGCCTCCAGCAGGCGGGGGGAGTGATTCTGGGCAAGACCAATTGCGACGAGTTCGCCATGGGCTCTTCGAACGAGAACTCGGCCTTCGGGCCGGTGCGCAATCCCGTGGCCCTAGACCGCGTGCCCGGTGGTTCCAGCGGAGGCTCGGCGGCGGTGGTGGCGCAGGGCACGGCGGTGGTGGCGCTGGGGTCGGACACGGGCGGCTCGATTCGCCAGCCGGCTTCCTTCTGCGGCGTGGTCGGAGTCACGCCCACTTACGGACGGGTTTCGCGCTACGGCCTGGTCGCCTTCGCCAGCTCACTCGACCACATTGGCCCGTTCGCCAGGACCGTTCGGGACGCGGCGCTGCTACTGCAGGCGGTCGCCGGCCGGGACGAGATGGATTCCACCTCCGCCTTCGCTCCCGCTGCCGGACTACCTGGCGGCTATCGCGGAGAGCCCCGTCAAAGGGACCAGAGTGGGCCTCCCGCGCGAGTACTTCAAAGACTTGGCCAGCGAGACCGGTGACCTCATTGCCAAGGGCGTGGAGGTGCTGAAGGGGCTGGGCTGCGAGATCCGTGACATCAGCCTGCCGCACACCGACTACGCCATCGCCTGCTACTACATCATCTGCACGGCCGAGGCCAGCTCGAATCTGGCGCGCTACGATGGCGTGCGCTACACCACACGTTCCGGCGTTTCCGAGACCCTGAGCGACATGTACCGCAACACGCGCGGGGAGGGTTTCGGCGCCGAGTGCAAACGCCGCATCATGCTGGGCACCTACGTTTTGAGTTCCGGCTACTATGACGCCTACTATCTGAAAGCGCAGAAGGTTCGCACCCTGGTCGCCAAAGATTTCTCGGAGGCCTTTCGCCAGGTGGACGCCATCGTGACTCCGGTATCGCCGTTTCCCGCTTTCAAGCTGGGCGAGAAGCTGGACGATCCGTTGGAGATGTATCTTTCCGATATCTACACCATTACAGGCGATCTGGCCGGGATTCCCTGCATGAGCGTGCCCTGCGGCAGGACGGCCGCGGGACTGCCAGTGGGGATGCAGATCCTGACCAGGCATTTCGACGAGGCCGGCATGTTCCGGCTGGCCGACGCTTTTGAACGGGCTGGCGGCTCTGCTGGCTGATACCGTCAATTCCTGCGACCTTTCCGCCGCAAAATGCATCTATTGAGAGGAGAGACAGGGATGACACACAGAGTGGAAGCCAAGAAGTTCGACTCTATCATGCGCGACCTGGACGGCATTTCCGCGCGGACCATGACCGAGCACTACAAGCTGTACCAGGGCTACGTGAACAAGTACAACGAGATCATGGGCAAGATCGCGGCCGGGCCGGACCGTAGCACGGCTAACCAGGTGTTCAGCGACTTCCGGTCGTTGAAAGTGGACCTGACGTTTGCCATCGGCGGGGTGAAGCACCACGAGCTGTATTTCGGGCACCTGGGGGGCAAAGGCGGCGACCCGCTCGGGGAACTCAAGCGGCAGCTCGAGAAGGATTTCGGCTCCCTGGAGGCCTGGCGTGCTGATCTGAAGGCCACCGGCATGGTTTCGCGAGGCTGGGCCTGGACGGCCTGGGATCGCGACTGGGGCTACCTGTTCAACTACGCCGGCGACGCCCAAAACACCTTCCCGGTCTGGAACGCGGTTCCCATCCTGGCGCTGGATGTCTACGAGCACGCCTACTTCCTGGATTACGGAGTGGCGCGGGCCAGCTACATCGACGCCTTCTTCAAGAACCTGGACTGGGACGTTATCGGAGCCAACTTCGAGCGAGTCGGGGCTGAGGCGGCCGTCACGCCGGCTGAAGTTGGATCGTGGAAAGTGGATCGTGGAACCTGGGTATCCACGGTCTACGATCCACGATCCATTTGCGCTACCATTTGTTTCTAAATGGAGCCGGTGCTGGAGCTGCGCCATCTTTCAAAACACTATCCCGAGCACCGTGCCGTGGATGAGATCTCGCTGCTTATTCCGCGGGGCGCCTTCTATTCGCTGCTGGGGCCCTCGGGTTGCGGGAAGACCACTACGCTGCGGTTGATTGCGGGCTTCGAGCCGCCGACTTCGGGTGAAGTTCTCCTCAACGGTTCCTCGATCAACCACTGCCGGCCCTACGAGCGCAACGTCAGCACCGTTTTTCAGAACTACGCCCTGTTTCCGCATATGACGGTGCAGGAGAACGTCGAGTTCGGGCTGCGGCGCCGGCGGGTGGCAGACGTGGCGCGGCGGGTACGCCAGGTCCTGGAGCTGGTCGAACTCACCGGAAAGGAGTCACGCTATCCCGCGCAGATTTCGGGAGGCGAGCGGCAACGGGTGGCGCTGGCCCGGTCGCTGGTCATCCAGCCGGATGTGTTGCTGCTGGACGAGCCGCTCGCGGCTCTGGATCCTCGCCTCCGGAAACAGATGCGCTCGGAGCTGAAGGACCTCCAGCGCCGGGTTGGCATCACGTTTCTGTTCGTCACGCATGACCAAGAGGAGGCCCTCTCGCTGTCCGATCGGATTGCGGTGATGAACCAGGGCCGCATCGAGCAGGTGGGCCCGTCCGAGGAGGTCTACCTCCATCCCGGCACGCGCTTCGTGGCCTCGTTTTTGGGCGCGATCAACTGGATCGATGGCGTCGGGGTTCGTCCCGAGGCGACTCGAATTTCCCGCATTGCCCCGGCCGGCCCGACCAAATCGCTCCCAGCCGCGGTGTCGAGCTGCTTGTTCCTCGGCAACTGCATTCAAGTTGAGGCGCGTCTCTCCTCGGGGCAGGCCGTAATCGCGGAGGTCTCCCGCCTGGACGCCGCGTTCGCAGTCGGCGAATCGGTGCACGTGTGGTGGAACCCCAGCGACGAATTGAGACTGCTCCGGTGAGCCGGCTCCGCACCGCCTTTCTCAGCCCGGCCCGGCTGGTGGTGGCGGTGTTGTTTCTGGCGCCGCTCGGGGTGGTTTGCCTGTACAGCTTTCTCACTCGCGGCGCCTACGGAGGCGTGGGCCCGCCCTGGAGCGCGGCTAGTTTCGTCCGGCTTGTTGACCCGCTCTACGCGGTCATCCTGATCCGTTCCCTGCTGATGGCTGCCTGCGCCACCCTGCTGTGCCTGGCGCTGGCCTTTCCCGCCGCCTGGTTCATCTCGCGGGCCGGCCGGCGCAAGAACCTCTATCTGCACCTGGTGATCATTCCGTTCTGGACGAGTTTCTTGGTGAGAACCTATGCCTGGCTGTTCTTGTTGCGGGACACGGGTCTGTTCAATACCGTCCTCCAGGCCGTGGGGCTGATCCGGGAGCCTCTCCCGCTGCTTTACAACGATGGCGCAGTGCTGTTGGGATTGGTTTACGGCTATCTGCCGTTCATGGTTCTTCCTATCTACGCCACGCTGGAGCGCCTGGACCGGAATCTCCTGGAGGCGGCTGCCGATCTCGGAGCCAGGCCCTGGGCGACCCTGACGCGGGTCATCGTTCCGTTGAGCGCGCCGGGCATCCGCGCGGGCGCAGTGCTGGTGTTCATTCCCACGCTGGGCGCCTACCTGACGCCCGACCTGATGGGCGGCGGCAAGAGCATCATGATCGGCAACCTGATCCAGAACCAGTTCACCACGGCGCGCGACTGGCCATTCGGGTCGGCCGTCTCGCTGGCGTTGATGGTGCTGGCGATGCTGCTGCTGTTCGGGTTCCTGCGGCGCAGGGGAGAAGAGCTGCTATGAGGCGGATGCTGGCGCTGTATGCCGCCGTGTTCTACGCTTTCCTGCATCTGCCGCTCGTGATCCTGGCGGTGTTTAGTTTCAACTCTTCGCGGTTCACCTTGTGGGAGGGGTTCTCGCTGCGCTGGTACCAGGCGGCGTTCCTGGACACGCAATTGGCCGAGGCCGCCGCCAACAGCCTCATCATTGCGGTGGTGGCCACGCTGGTCTCCACCGTCATCGGCACGCTGTGCGCCTACGGCTTGTGGAAACGCAGCGCGCCGGTGCTCTCCAGTTCGCTCTATCTGTCCCTGGTCACCCCGGAGATCGTGATGGGGGTTTCGCTGCTGGCCTTCTTCCAGTGGATGTTCCGATCCCTGCGCCTGCAACTTGGGCTGCACACGGTCATCCTGGCGCATGTGGCGTTCTCGCTGGCTTACGTGACGATCGTGGTACTGGCGCGGCTGCGCACGCTCGATCCGACCTTGGAAGAAGCGGCCCTGGACCTGGGCGCTACCGAGTGGGGCGCCTTCCGGAGAATCACGCTGCCCTTGCTGGGGCCTGGGATTGCGGCGGCAGCACTGCTGGCCTTCACGGTCTCCTTCGACGATTACGTCATCACCAGCCTGGTGGCCGGGGTGGATTCCGAAACGCTGCCCATGGTGATCTACGCCATGGCGCGGCGGGGCGCCAATCCGGCCATCAACGCGATTTCGACGTTGATCGTGTGCGGGTTGGCCGCGCTGGTTCTGGCGTCGGAGAAGCTGAGGAAGACGTGAAGCGCCGCTCCTTCCTGCTCGCTGCCGGCTGCCTGGCGGGCTGCGCGCGCGATCGCCGCCCGCGGCTGAACGTCTTCAACTGGTCGAATTACGTCGCGCCGGAGACGATTCCGAACTTCGAGGCCGAGTACGGCGTGCGGGTGCGGTACAGCATCTACGAAAGCAACGAGGAGATGCTGGCCAGGGTGATGAGCGGCAACTCGGGCTGGGACGTGGTCTTCCCCAGCAACTACTTCGTCCGTCCCATGCGGGAGCAGAGCCTGCTGGCGCCGTTGCGACACGAATGGCTCGGCAACCTCGTACAACTCGAGCGGACCTTCCAGTCGCCTTCCTGGGACCCGCAGCTTCGCTGGTGCATCCCCTACATGTGGGGCGCTAGCGGCATCGTCTATAACGGAAAGCTCTCGCCGCCGCCTGCCGCCTGGGCGGACTTGTGGGACGAGCGCCTGAAGGGCCGGCTGACCATGCTGGACGACCCAGCCGAGGTGCTGGGCGCCTGCCTCAAGAAACTGGGCTACTCTCTGAACTCGACGGATCCCGGCGAGCTGCGGCGAGCGCAACGCGAAGCCATTGCGCAGAAGCGGCTCCTGCGCGCTTAC
>CAVRZY010000049.1:0-40165 GCA_963725415.1 uncultured Acidobacteriota bacterium
GCCTACCGCGGCCACGAGGTGATCTACCCGCAGCCCTTCGGGGTGATCACCACGGCCGCCGAGAAGAGCTACCCGGTCGACTACTCGCACTTCAACATCATGGGCACCGCCGTCGGCGCGCACGGCATCGAGGCCGACAGCGACAAGGCCATCTTCCCCGCCGTCAACCTGGAGGTGCGCATCGGCCACGACGCGGGGATCAAGTTCCGCTACCCGTGGATCATCCCCGGCATCGGCTCGACCAACATCGCCAAGAACAACTGGGAGGGGCTGGCCATCGGCTCGGCGCTGGCCGGCACCGGCCTGACCATCGGCGAGAACGTGGTCGGCATGGACCCCGAGGCGGTGATCAAGAACGGCCGCGTGGTCGACACCGTCGACCTCAAGCGCCGCGTGAAGCTCTACAAGGACCACCAGCGCGACGGCTACGGCGCGATCATCGTCCAGGCCAACGTCGAGGACACGCGCCTGGGCGTGCAGGAGTACGCCATCGAGAAGCTCGGCGTGGAGTGCGTCGAGCTGAAGTGGGGCCAGGGCGCCAAGGACATCGGCGGCGAGGTGAAGATCCGCGACCTGAAGAAGGCCCAGATGCTCTACGAGCGCGGCTACATCGTCCTGCCCAACCCGACCGATCCCGACGGTGATCAAGGCCTTCGAGCGCGGCGCCTTCAAGGAGTTCGAGCGCCACTCGCGCGTCGGCATGGTGACCGAGGAGGGCTTCGCCCAGCGCGTCGAGGAGCTGCGCAAGGCCGGCGCCAAGTACGTCTTCCTCAAGACCGGCGCCTACCGTCCGGCCGACCTGGCCCGCGCCGTCGCTGTTCGCCTCGCAAGTACAAGCATCGACCTGCTCACCGTCGACGGCGCCGGCGGCGGCACCGGCATGAGCCCCTGGCGCATGATGAACGAGTGGGGCGTCCCGCCGGTCGAGCTGCACTCGCTGCTCTACCAGTACGCCAAGCGGCTGGCCGACACGGGGCGAGTACGTGCCGGCGCTGGCCGTCGGCCGGCGGCTTCACCTTCGAGGACCAGATCTTCAAGGGCCTGGCGCTGGGCGCGCCCTTCGTCAAGCTGGTCGGCATGGCGCGCGGCCCGATCGCCGCCGCCATGGTCGGCAAGACCATCGGCCGGGCCATCGACGAGCGACCAGCTGCCCGGTCTACGTCGAGCGCTTCGGCACCACCAAGGACGAGATCTTCGTCACCGCCAGCGCAGCTGCGGCAGGAGCTGGGCGACGACGAGTTCGAGAAGCTGCCCGACCGGCGCCATCGGCCTCTACACCTACTACGAGCGGCTGGCCCAGGGGCTGCGCCAGCTCATGGCCGGCAGCCGCAAGTTCGCGCTGGAGCACATCACCCGCGACGACATCGCGCGCTGACCCGCGAAGCGGCCGAGATCAGCGGCATCCCCTACATCATGGACGTGGACAGAGACAAGGCGGAGCGAATCATCGATGTGCTTGCCGGCGCACGTCACGGCGTAGGGACGAGCCGAAGGCTGGCTGTACGCCGCGGTGGTGCTGGACCTGTACTCGCGGCGCGTCGTGGGCTGGTCGGTGCTAGCCAGCATGACGGCGCAACTCGTCGCCGCCGCCCCGCTGATGGCGGCCTGGCGCAGAGGCCGGGGCATGTAAGTTAACGCGCCCGCTCCAGATCAAGGCAGCCAGTACTCAAGCGAGCAGTTCCAGGATCTGTGCAAAGCGCAGCCCTAACGGCACAGTTTCGCATACCACACAGTCTTAAGAAGCTACAACGGCGGGCTGCTTAGGGGATCGCGTGCCAGGCTGATACCCAGTGCAGCGAGCCCAGGCTGAGGCAGTGGCATGGGTTCGCTGCGGAAAGGGAGCCTTCACTGAAGAAATGGTGGCGTATGTACTAGGGAGAGGGAAGCGAGAGAGCATGCCGGTCTAGCTCCAGTACTGGTCATCAAAGAGCAGCCGTCTCACCGTCGCGAGGATGGGGAACCCCGGCGCTCGCCCTGGCAACGCGACCACCACAGAAGAGGCAAGAATCCGTGTTTCATATATAGAGAGAGCGGTTCCACGAGGTAGGCAGCGCTAGGGAGGAAGCAAAGCGAGACGCGGATCAGCACTGCGCTCAAAGAGCGCGAAACCGGGGCCTAGGTCGCCGAAGCGTGCCTGAAACTGAATAACTCCCGCTGCGCCGTGCCGTCCTGGCAATCCTGCGATGTGTCCACAGCGCCATTGCTGGAACTCCGGTTTGCCGGGCGCGGGCGGCAAGCGGAACACGCTCATCGCCGCCTGGAAGCAACCGCGTGTGGCCATCTCGGGCGGTCTAGCGGTCGAGGCACAAGATGGCCGTAGAGGCGTCTTTCGGACAGCGCAACACGTCCTGCTCAAGCTCGCAGGCCGTTCGTGTTTGCCCATTCGCGCCTTATGCTGCCCGCGGTGCGATAGGCTGAGTCCTGGCAGAGTTCAGTTGCTGCGAGGGCTTAGGCAGCCCACCTGCCCCGGACTCCAGACTAGCAGGAGCCAGACCGGGTATTCATGCAGCAGGCCATGTACGATGCTAGCCACCAGCCAACGTCATGGCGCCGCGATGCTATAGTTGCCCCCACTAAACCAGACCGAGAAGGACTACGCGATGCCAGCTTCCACACTTCAAGACGTGATTAACGCCTGGAACCTCAACTGCCAGGCGCATTCAGCGCAGCCGGTGAGGACTGGCGAGGGACCTTGATGCGACAACGGTCGGCAGCAAGTTCAGCAGCCAGGCGAGCTTCGATGCCAACATCCCGGGATTGCATCGGGCAATGGCCGACGCGCTCGCGCCGCTGGTGGTGCCACCAATGGAACCGGAGTTCGACGACACGCTCGGGATCCACCTGAAGGCCCCTGGCTGGTACAAGTAGTTCAGGCACGAGCGAGCACCTCCAGCTTGAGCGCCGCTTTGGACAGCAGATAGTCGAGTTCGGTGCGCGCGGCGGCGTCATAGGCCACGAGCGGCACATCTGGGCCAACTTCCTTGCGGAGCGCAGGAGCGCCTAGATGCAGAAGCGTTGCGCAACTTGCGCGCCGGCGCTTCGCCTCCGAGCCAGTCGAGCGCGAGCTTCAGTTCCGGTTGATGTCGCCGGCCTGCGGTCGGATAGCAGTCCCGGCGCGCGGGCATCAGCGGCCCCGCGGGCTCGCGCGTAGAATTGCAGGGGACCTCACGGAAACCCCAGGCGCAGAGCTTCACGTCACACCAGGCGAGGCCCTGCTCGACGTTGCGAGTGCGCCACTCCTGCGCACGAGGGTACGCTGCTGGCAGTCTCGGGCAACTTGCTCAACTACCTGGTCACGCTTGGCGAGCGCCTCGTCGAAGCAGACTATCCGGCCATCGAAAGAGCGCGGCGCCTTCCAGGGCAGGACCCCAGGCTCATCAGGGAGGTCCCACCAGCTCTCGCTCTCCGGACGCTCTTTCAGCCCGAGCAGGGCACGCCGCACGGCCTTGGCTTCGAGCACGAGCTTGGCTTGCTCCAGATTCGCTCGCGCTGCATCCCATTCCAGCACGTCCAAGGCGCAGCGCGCAACTTGCAGAGCCGCGCCAGAGCACAGCGCTCTCCAGCGAAGAGAGCCACGGTTCCGACTTGACCTCTGGCAGGAACTGGCGGATTGCCTCAAGCGCCTTCAGAGATGCCGGGCCCGTCCAGCGTCGCGTAGGCGAGCCGCAACTCGGCGACGCGATGTCCCAACCGCGCTTGTGGAACTGCTCTGGATCACGCGTCCAAGCGTGCTTCCACATGCCTGTACCCGATATCCGACGGTCTGGCTGTCGCCTTGACTGGGCTGCGGACACCAGGCGTTTGGCGGTGCTCTGCGCCACGTCGGCGGCATGCGCAACTAGGTGTGCAGTCTTGGGCGAGCTGGCGCGAAACCCTCGACCTCTGCCCCTTGTTCCGCAAGGCGCAAGCGGTCGAGGATCCACTCGTAGCGGATGATCCGCTTTTCTTGCTCCGACGCTCCGGCGCTACCAGAGCCAGCAGGTGAAGCCTCCGCCTCTGCGAGGCCGAAGAGCTCGTCCATGCTCAAGCCCGCATACCTGAAGACGGCGACTAGAGCCTCGAGGTTGTGCGGTGCCCCAAGACCACTTCCTTTCTGGCCGGGTTGAACTTCAGCGTGGTGGTCATTTCCCCCAGTGGTAGCAGCGCGCGCACCACCGCCCCCTTGCGGTCTTCGGAATGGTCGCGGATGTGGTAGGGACTGGCCGGCCCGCCTGGCCGTAGACCTTGGTGGGCGCGACGCAATGCGCGTAAATGATCTGGTTCTTCGAGGTATCGATGACCGGATCGGAAATGAAGCCGGGCCGCTCCACCAGGTAGCCCATCACCACCATGGTGATGGTGGATTGCAGATCGGCCTCGCAGGCGCCCACCAGCCCGTCGTTATTGAGCTGGAAGAACCCCAGGCAGGGGTAGGCCGGTAGTTTGCCGCCGTAGAACAGGCGCAGGCAATCCATGGTGATGGCCTGGGCCTTGTTCTGCTTCAACAAGTCCCGCATAGCGATGTACATTATTCCGGATCTACCGATCTCCTCACGCGAAGGCTCGATGATCCGCTTGGCGTTCTTGATCCAGACATTGGCCCACTTCTGAGCTTCGGCGCGATCCGCTTTCTGGTAGGCTTCGTTGATCTCTTCCGACGAGGTCCTTCGAACCACGGCGCCGAAGACATCTTGAATGGCCTGCGCGTCGGCGCCCGGATTCCTGTCCAGCACGTCGAGAATCACCGAAGAGCGAAGCTTCTTGAGGCACTCGAAAGTCTTGACGGCCTGGACCACGTCCTCGAATCGGGACGAGGAGACGCCGGCCACCTTGAACCGGTTGCGCTTGGCGAACGCATAGGTACCCAGGAATTGACCGGTGCCTCCATAGAGGTCATCCACCAGGATGGTAGGCCGGCCGGAAGCGGCTACCCCGCGCGCCACCTGGGAGGGAATACCGAGGATGTACACCACATACCCGTCCACCTCCCGGTCGGCTTCGAGGATTTTCTTCGTGTCTTCGTCGCTGCGCGCAGTGGCCGGGAAGAACTCGATATTCGGGCAGGCCTTGGTGAGGCGCACGGTCAGCTCTTTCTTCCGTCCTTCAAAGTCATAGCCCAGGTAGGGCCAGCCTTCCTCATGCGGCAAGGGGTGGGCGAAAATCAGCCGGACCTTGGCCTTGTCATCGCCGGGCGCGGCCGGGGCCGGCTGTGCCAGCGCGGCCGGGCTCCAAGAGCCACGCAGGATGCCGAGGCCGTGCAGGCCGCGCATCCGGCCAGGAATCTTCGCCTGCTGACATCCAGGCTGCGGGCTGGCTGTATGGTTATGAGTTGTGTCATCTGTGAATGCATCCTTTCTTTCTGTCTCCGGCCTCCGTCACGAGCGAAACCTCAGGCCGCTGCTCCTTGGGAAGCATACTCCAGCGGCAGGGTCGATTCAAGCGGGCTGGCGGTTGTCGGTGAGAAAGGCGAAGGGGGTAAACAGCAGGGGCATGACGAAGCCGAACAGACCCACACTCAACAGGGAGCTGGCCGGGTGTGTTCGCTGACGATTTCTGATACACTCCTGCTCTTAGGGGCCCATGAACCGGATCAGCCCGTCAAATGCCCCGACCCGGGTAGCGACACTGGATGTGGGAATCCAGGCGCTCTGCGGCGTCGCGAGCACGCAATCACAGGCGCACATAAAGCCGGTTCATAATCATCTGAGCCACCGGCTCGTTCTCGAGGGCGGTTTTCCGCCGGAGTGGGTGCACCCAAAACCTCCATATGAGGCTAAGCACAAGACAAATTTTGAACACGAACTCAGAGTACGTCACTGAGCGGCCGCATGCATCAGAAGTAAGGATCCTCGGCGGCATCAAAGCAAAGAATCTCGATGTGACGGTGCTCCACCCGAGTATCGGACCGGTACTAGGGATCTCGGCCAAGAGCACCGGGAATGCGTTCCGAAACCTGACCAACCGCATGGAAGAGGCACTTGGGGACTGCGCCAATGTTCACATGATGTACCCGGGCTTCGTCTTCGGCTTTCTCCATTTCATAAAGTTCGCCTCGACCTCCGATATCGATCGGGCAGATGCCACGTTCGACGCCGCCGGGAACCCGCTTCCCCACCTGCTCCGCTACCACAATGTCCTGGTCTCCCTTTCAGGCCGGGCGACGATTACCGACCCTGCGATGCGCTATGAATCCGTGGGCCTGATCGTCTACGAATGCAAAGGCAGGAAGACTCAGGTATATCCGCACTACCCGCCTTCGAGCAGCCCGGTCCACTACTCAAGGTTCTTCGGCCAACTGTACCAGCTCTACGATCTGCGTTTCTCTTACCCTTTTCCACAGGGGCAGGCAGCACGGAAGACCTGGACTGTGACCAACTTTGAGGCTTCAGGTCCGTTTGACGTTGCGTTGGCCTTTGGCTGGAGTGCCCGGCTCTGAGCTGTCAACCTCGGGCCATTCTGCGGGTTCGGAGCGCTTCGGCAGCATCCCGCAGTACGTTGCAGTCGGCAACCGAAAGGCCCAGGCTTTTCTGGAGCAGTTGCCGATCCGCAGTCTGCGCACATGCTGTGTCGCCCTGCTTGCGAGCCGTCTGGTCAAGTTCTGTGGCGAGACTGTCGAGTTGATTGCGGTTGGCTGGGAATGGGAGGATCACGTGTCCGGCCTCGCCGGGTTCAAGTTTGAGCATGCCGCCACCCAGGGCGTGGCCCTCGATCTCAGCGCTCAGGCGAGCTAGAGAGGTCTGCCACAACGCTGTGATCCCGTCTCGGGTGACCGGCGTGTCCGGATGCAGACGCAGGATATGAAGCGTGTTGGGCGCAACTACGCCCGCGTCGTTCGCCACCAGTCTCGGCACATCGCCGCTCATGTAGGTCAGGAACGCGTCGGGATGATAGACGTGCGGCACCCGATACCAAGGAGTGCGGGTACGGCACTTGAACGTCCGATGCACGCCCAGCTTCTGGCCGTATGCCAGGTAGCGCAGGATGCTATCTGGCAGATCGCCTTCGGCAGGCAATTCCAGAAGATAGCCAGCCTGGCCGTGTGCGAGTGCCGCCTGCCAATCCTGTCGCGTGAATCTCAAACCGGCCAGAGCGCGCCCCCGCCGCACGCATGCGCGCAGGAACCGGCTAGGGATTCCCCACTCTGCGGCCGCCTGCGGGTCAAGATGAAAGAACTCATTGGCGCCTGTCACATAACCGATCCCGACATCGGCCAGAGCGCCAAGGTGTACCGTGTCATCTTGGCCGCGCAACTCGCGATAAAGCTCGCGTGCCTTTCGGGGGAGCAGGTATTCGACGATTCGCTGATGCCCGCTGGCCAGCCGTTCGCGATCAAGCCGGTGAAGCCCGGCTAGTGGCCTGCGACCTGCCATCTGAAGGTCCGCGAGCACGCCGGCATGCGATAGGTCGCGCAAGTAGAACTGGCCGCCGGTCGCCGGAGCCTTCCCCTCTGCCAGCAGCAGGAGTGTGTCTTCGCTCAGGTCCGGAAACAGCTTTTTGCGAAACGTCAGAAAGGTGACGCTCTGAAAGACACGGCTGAGGTGCCGCAGAACCGGCAACGCATATGCCGCGTGGCCGATCTCGAAGGGGATGACCATCGCCAGGCGTCCGCCCGGACGCAGGAATCGGATGCTGTAGATCAGGAAGGGCAGCCAGGAGCTGGACAACTCACTGAGCTTCAAGCCCTGCTCGGAGGCGCGAATCAGGGCACGCCTGCGAACTTCGCCCGTGAATCGCTGATATCTGATGAACGGCGGGTTCCCGACCGCGACATCGGCTGAGGCGAGGCGATCCGGGCCGACCTCGAAGAAATCAGATTGGAGGAGGTTGGCCTTTGCCACGCCAAACTCGTCGTGCAGCTTCTCGGCGATGCGGCTGTGGACCTCCCCGTCAAGCTCAATGCCGAACACTTGCGTCGCCACGTTGCCCGTGAGACTCACGCAGGCGTTTGCAGGCCGAGCGAAGGAAAACGCCACCACCGAAACTTGGATCGAGCACCGTGTCCGTAACGTTCCGAACAGCCCACCAAACCAGGAAATCCGCGACCTGAGAATCGGTATAGTAGGCGCCGAGAGCTTTTGGACTTCCCTGGTGCTTCGTGGAACCGATCTGGTCGTTCACGCCACTACATTCTACCTCTACGGGGCGCATCGGTCGTGCTTCAGGGAATAGCACCAACTGTTGGGCCGCGCTTTGCACCAAGGGGCTCCCATGATTGAATCGTCAGTCCTGTCGATGGACTGTAGGGGGCGCTTGGTTATCGTGCAAGGTCCGTGATTGACTTCTTGGGAGCGCTGAGCACAAACTGAGGTCTTCCTGGTAGAGCGGCAGGCTGGAGGAGGACTGCATAATGCGTCGTCCCATCGACTACTCTGGAGCGTCACAGTTGCTTTCCGAGTGGGCTCGCATGTGGAAGCCGACTCGCACGGGGGCGGTTAGGGGCGCCGCGGCATGGCAGGCAGTTGAGCTCCTGACCACGGCAGGCTCCCGCTTGGTTGAGTCGGAGGCGGGAGACCTCGAGAACCTCCTTGGACGATCCAACAGTTTCTTGGCTCCGTTCGGCGACCCGCTCGAGACTGATCTCGGCGCACACCGCTGGCTGAAACCGCAGCGGGAGGAGAGTTACTCAGACTGGCTGGCGTGGGTCCTCCGGCAAATCCCCGCCGCGCCGCGGCTCTGCCGGTTCCTGGGACTGCCCCCTCGCGCATCTCTGGCCGCGTCTGATTGGGGGACTCCGCAAGTCGCTCGCGAGGTGCGTTTCGGAGAGGGCAGGCTCGACATCGTGGTTCGGTATCCCGGCCGGGCTCTGATCACGGTGGAAGTCAAATGCCTGGACGGTGAGGCTGACCACAGCGAGCAACTGGAACGCTACCGAGCCTGGATGGAGCGGGAGCCGGAACCGGAACCCTGCAAATTCGGTGTGTTGGTGGGTAAGGGGGAGGCGGAGAGCTGCCCGGCTGGATTTCAAGTTCGTCGGTGGCAGGAGATCGCCTTCGAGCTCCGCCGGCTGGCCGGCGAGTTCCGCGACGGGAAGCGGTGGTGCACAGCGGCGATGACGCTGGCCTTTGCGGGTGCGGTGGAACAGAATCTGCTCGGCTTGCCCGGGCGGCCGATGGCCGGCATCCGGAGCAGGCGAGTTTGGGACGTCAGTGTAGCGGAATCATATCTGAGAACGTTCCTGGCAACTATGGAGGGCGCATGAAAACGTCAAGCGAGTCACCCGGTGGGCGACAGGAGGCCCGTCGCAACTTCCTGGTCACGGGGGCCCGGTCATTCCTTCAGGCTTCTGCGTCCATGGCGAAGTTCCAGCAAGAGGTCTACCAGGGCTGCAAGAAGGCCCTCCAGAATCGACTCCCGGATCTGGAGACAGGCCTGGCAATGAAGCTGGACGCTGGAGCGATCGTTGCTAACCCGCCGAAGTGGGACTGGCAGAACTTGGACGCAGCGAACCCTGAGGCGGGTGTCGGTGCCCGGCTGGGGATCGAGAACTGGGGAAACCTTTACTGCTACGTCTGGTGGTGGTACGAGGACGACCTCGAAGAGCCGATGCTCACTGCCCTGGCGTCAATCGAGCCGGGCAAGGCCGAGATCAGGAGGCAGTGGGAGCAGGCACTGAAGTCGGTAGACCCGACGGTGGAGTGCTACGGAGGGGAGTTGCGGGTCGGGCGCAACCTGGCACCGGACTCCTTCGCAAATCTTGAAACCTGCCTGGACGAGCTACTGGGGGAGTTTGCAGCCCTTCTAGTGAAGGCCAAAGGATGGCTGAAGCCAAAGCCTTGAGGTCCTCTTCCCAGTCTGATCGGAAAGGGACGCGGCATCTGAGCCGGCCGCGGCCCCCTACGTCCGCATCCTCGCAATCAGGTAAATGCCGGCCAGGCAGAAGATGGCGTCCGGCGACCAGGCCGCCAGGGCCGCCGGGAGCTGGTTGATGTTGCCGATCTGCTCGAAGAGCTGACTGAGCGCCCAGTAGGCGATGGCGATGCCGAAACTGACGCCTACGCCCGCCATGGCCCCGCGGTTGCCGGTCAGGAAGGCGAAGGGGGTGGAGATCAGGGCCATGATGAGGGCGAACAGGGGGACCGAGAACTTCTTGTGCAACTGGACCTGGAGGCGGACGGTGTCGAAGCCGCTCTGGCTGCAGCTCGCGGATGTAGGCCTCCAGTTCGCGGAAGTTCATCTGCTTGTCCTGCTTGACTTCCTTCAGAAAGTAGCTGGGCGGTTCGTCCAGCTCGGGAAAGGTCTTCGCCTGGAACTTGCGGAAGCCGGCCTCGCCGGCGCCCCGGATGTCGCGCGACCAGCCGTTCTCGAAAACCCAGCTATGCAGCACCGGGACCCAGTTGGCGCGTTCGGCGGAGATGTGCCGGCGCAGGCGCAAGGCGTTCGTATCCAACTCGTAGACGCTCACGCCCACCATGAGCTGTTCGTTAGGATCGAAGTACTTGTAGTAGTAGATGCGCGGGCCCTGCCCGAAAATCCACTTGCGGTCGGGGCGCAGGTAGGTCTGCACGGGACGCCCTTTGATCTCGTTGCGCAGGGCGTCCTGCCGGCGGTTGGCCTCCGGGACGTAGTAATGATCGAAGGCGAACAGGCCCAGCGCTCAACAGCGAGCCGAGCAGCAGGACAGGAACGGCCAGGCGATGCAGGCTGACGCCGCTGGCTTTGAAGGCCGTCACCTCGTTGTGCTTGGTGAGCACGCCGAAGGTGACCAGCACCGCCACCAGCACGCTGATGGGGGTGGAGTCGTAGATCAGCTTGGGCGTAAGGAAGAACAGGTAGGTGAGCACCTTCGTCATAGGGATCTTGTTCTTGACGATGTCGCTCAGCAGCTCGAAAAAGGTGTAGACGTGCGTCATCAGCACGAAGCTGGCCAGCAGGAGAGCGAAGTAGAACAGGAAGGTGGACAGGACATAGGTATCGAGGATCTGCGGCAGCAGCGGCAGCCGGCCGAAGCGGCGGCTGTTTACGACGCCGGCGTGCGCCGGCTCCCAGCGCTGGAGGAAGCGCTGGAGCAGCGCCTGGGACCGGGTCTTAATGGTGGCGACGAGGTCGCGGTCGCCGGGCTTCTCCAGGCGCAGCAGCAGAGTCAAGCCGGCCAGCGCGAACACCACGTTGGGAGTCCAGACGGCCACCGGGACCGGGAGCGTCCCCTGGCGGGCCAGGCTGATCAGGCTGATCAGGCCCATGTAGTAGAGGAAGGCCAGGGACACGGTCATCACGAAGGCGGCCGATTTGCCGGCCTTGCGCGAGGAGATGCCCAGCGGGATGCCCACCAGCGCCAGCAGCACGCAGGCCAGCGGCAGGGCCAGGCGCTGGTGCAGCTCGACGCGAGCATCGATCGAGCGCCGCGCCTCCCGCCACAGTGGCCCGGTGTCCATTTCCACGAAGGGGCGGGCACGCACTTCGCTGGGGCGAGGCGCCTGTAAGGCCTGGTCGCCCCTGGGGAAGGCGGTGTTGTAGTAGTCGGCGGGATCCTTGCCGGCCTCGTGGGTGCTGCCGTCGATCATCGCGAGCTGGATGCGGTTGTTGGCGACGTCGGGAACGGCGATGGCTTCTCGCGCCAGCGTGATGCGGGGCTGGTCGCCTTTGTCCTGGCCGCCGGTGCTTCGCTCCTCGGGCGGGCGCAGGTCGGCCAAAAAAATCTGTCGCCAGCGCACCACCGGGCCGGCGATTACGTCCCCCACGTAAAGCACGGTATTCTGGCCGAACTGCTCCTCGAAAACCCGGGGCTGGATCTCGGCGGTCAGTTGCGCCGCGCTGAGGCGGTTGACGATGCGGTAGGTTTCGCGGATCGACCGGGGCGTCAGCCACAGCGAGGCGGCCGCGGTAGCCGCCAGCGCCAGGCAGGCAAAGACGAAGATCGGGAAAACCACTCTGCGGCTCGGCACCCCCGACGCGCGCATGCCGATGATCTCGCCATCGCTGGACATGCGGCTCAGCCCGATCAGGATCCCCACCAGCACTCCCACCGGGAGCGTGAAGGTCAGAATGGGAGGCAGCACCAGCAGGAACAGATGGCCGACCGTCTCGGGCGGGGCCGAGCTGCGCACCAGCAGCTCGAAGAGCTTCCCGATGCGCTGCAGGAACAGCACGAAAGTGAACAGCAGCGTCCCCAGAAAGGCGCCGGAGAGGATCTCGCGGAAGGTGGCTCGGGCGAGGGTCCCCATGGTTTCTTGCCAAGGCGCAAAGGTCTCGCAAAGGACGCAAAGGAGATCAGGTCAGAAGAATAATTGCGTTCTCGGCGGTACTCTGCGTCTTTGCGCGAACCCAATGGCGGAGGAGGGACCAGGGGCGGCCGGGTCAGCTCCTCCTGGGGTTTCTCCAGCTCCAGATCGTCGATCAGAATCGAGGGAGCGATCACCGAGGTTTCGGCGAGGAAACCCGCGCCTCCCATCAGGGCGAACGGCGCGTTGTTGTCGAGAAAGTCGAAGACGTAGGTTTCGTCGGAGGCGGCCAGGATGTCCTTGAGCGAGCGCGTGGTGAAGCCCCGGAAGCGCAGGCCGCGCACCAGTTCCTCGCGCCCGTCCGGATAGACGCGATAGACCAGAATGGGGAGGCTGACCGGGCGCGCCGCCGTTTGGGCCATGCCCGCTAGCAGGCGGCGTAGCTCCTCGAAGGAGGCCGAGGAGGGAAAATCCATCTTACGGACCACGATGCCGTAAGGCTTGTTACGCTGGCGGCACAACTCGATCAGCTTGTTGCGGAGTTGGGTCGCCGGCGTGGTCTCCGAGGCCCGCACGAACAGGTTGCCGAAGCCGGCCGCCTTGGCGCCGAAGCTGCCCGGCAGGCGGGCCCGCCCGTTGGAGGCCTCAAACCCCTTGACGGGCTGCCGGGTGAGCAGGAAATTCTTGAGCACGCCTTTTTCGACCAGCACCAGCGGTTTGGGCGCCACGCCCTCCAGATCCACCTGGTAATGGCCGAACAGGGGCCGGCCGCGCCATTCCGCTTGGGTCGGGTCATCCACTACATCCATCCATTCCGGAAGAATGCGCACCCCCAGGCGGCCTTCCAGTTCGCTGGGGAAGAAAGGAAAAGGACGGCCGGGAAGGGACACCGGGCGGCGCGGCACGGCCAGGTTCTTGCCCAGTAACTCGGCCAGAATCTGCGGCCCCGCTATTCCCTCGAACAGGACCGGGCCGGAATAGGCCTCGCCGGCCGGCGCCCGCGCCAGCGCGGTCAGGTTCTCGGCCACCTGGCGGATGCCACGCTCCAAATCCAGCTCGGAAGGCATTTTGCTGAAATCGAGCGAATGAAAGACCGCAGCGTCGCGGAGCAGCATCCCGTCGGGAGCCAGGGAACTGGCGCGCACGCGCAAGTCGAGCATTCTCTCCGGAACCCTGATCTGGGCGCCCTCCGAGTTCACCAGGTACTGTACGCTCTGTGCCGCATCGAAATCCACCACCGAACTGTACACCTGGGGATAGTCCTGGAAGAGGGCCGAGAGGCGCCGCACCCGGGCGCTCCAGAGGTCCTCGTCCAGCGGCGCCAGGCGTGGGTCCTGGAGCAGCCGCACCGGCTCGGCTTTCGAGAAATCGGGCAGCGGGTCGCTGAGGGTGACGTTTTTCAAAGCGGCGCGCTTGCGGGCAATGGCCTCGATGGCAGCCTTGTAAGCCACGTCGGTGGCCAGCCACAGATGATGCCGCAGGATGGGGTAGGAATCATCCAGGGGAAACTGGTCCACCTCATAGCGCGTCCCGGAGTAGAAGTCCGTGGCGATGAAGTTGGTGTTATCGAACTTGTAGTCGCCGACGCGAACCTGAATGCGGGGAATACGGTATCGAATACGGCGCTTGTTGATGAGCGCGCCCAGAGTGGCGGAAGCGGAGATGTTCTCGCCGTCGTGCAAACCGTACTCGATGAAGTAGGGCTGCTCGAGGCTGACCACCCGCAGGGCCTTCGAGCGCTCCAACTCGTCTGTCATGGCGCGGAGGATGGAGTCGTCCGGCGGAGCGGGTTTTTGGGCCAGGGCCAGACCGCTCAGAGCCAGCAGCCAACACCCGGCAGCCAGACCGCGCTTCATTGGGCGAGGCCTCCGTTCGACACCGGCATGGGCAACAAGGGCGGGCGGTCCTGGGATTTCTCCTTCTTCTCGATTTCGATCTCCGAGACCAGCAGGGCCGGCGAGATGGCGGAAACCGGGACACTGCCGGACTCCGCCCCGCAATAACCGTTGAACACCTCCGGGCGGTCGGAGGTAGCCAGAATCTTGGCTAGGCTGGTCAGGGGCGTGCCCACGATATCGGCCCCACGGACCAGCTCATCGGGACGGCCGTCGGCATACACCCGGTAGACGATAACCGGAATCACCTTGAAAGCCTGAAGACCCTGGCGGGCGGTGCTGGTGAAGCCTCCGGTGACCTGCCGGAAGTACAGGCCATAGGGCTTTTTCTGGCGGCGGATTTCCTCCAGCAGCATCTCCCGCAGCCGGGCCTCGGATACCTGCTGCGTAGATTCGACGATCAGATTCGACTGGCGCGAGACTACTTCGAAGCCCGGCTGGCGGCGCCCGTGCCCGTTGGAGTGGTCAAAGCCGCGCACCGGCGAGCGGGACATCAGGAAGGTCTTCAGCACGCCTTTCTCGACCACCCGCACCGGCTGGGCTTTGACCCCCTCGTCATCAAACTGGTACCAGCCGTTGAGATCGACCGGGCCGAACTTGCGGCGGGTCGGATCGAAGGTGACCGAAAGGAACTCCGGTAGGATTTTGGTGCCCACGCTCTTGGTAAAGGTCTGTCCTTCGCTCTCGTCCTTCTGGCGATGGCCCTCGATGCGGTGCCCGAAGATCTCATGGAACAGCACCGCGGCCGCCCGCCCCGACAGGATGGCCGGGCCGACGAAGGGCTCCACCGTGGGCGCGCGCGGCAAGGCCGTCACGTCCTTGGAGACCCGCTCGATGGCGGCCAGGACCACTTCGTCTTTGGGAAGACCGCTGGGGTCGCTGGCTTCGATGCTTTCGCTGACCGCCAGGTCCATCCCGTCGGCGGCTTTGGTCCGGGCGGTGATCTGGATCTCCGCCAAACCGCGCCCGTGCTGGAGGCGCGTGCCTTCGGTGTTGACCAGGGTCCTGGTCTCGCGCTGTGCCAGCAGCGTCACCTGCGAGGTCAGAATCGAGCGATGCTTGGCGAACTCGGCCGACCATTTGCGCACCCGCGCCGCCCATTCCTGTGCGGGAAGGCTCAGCTTGGGGCTCGGCTCCGAATAGACCGCCGGCTCTTCCTTGGAGAAGTCGTCGGAGGTGTCCTCCTCGGCCACCTTGACCTGCCGGTTGGTTCGGATCTTGATGAGCGTCTCGGCGGCCAGCCGGTAGACCCGGTCAGTCTCCAGCCAGATCCTGCGCTGGATGGCGGCGCGGTTGTCCTCGATAGGCAGGGCCAGGCGCGAGGTGAACCGCGGGCGTTCCCCTGGAATGCGGTGATAATTGTCCAGCTTGGGACTGCCCACCCGAACCGTGACGTCGAGGACCCGGTTGTGGTCGCTGACGTTGGCCTTCAGCGCCCCCAAAGTGGCCGCGACCATCCAACCCTCCTGATCCGTCACCTCGTAGGCGATGTAGTATGGCGCCGGATCGCCCTTCTGTTTCAACAGTTGGAAGTTGCGATCCAATTCCTCGCTCAGGATCGGGACCAGAGGCTGACCTTGGGCCAAGGCGGCGCAGACAAACAGGCTAAGCCATGCGGTGCGGAGAAGCCCTGGCACGCCATCAGGATAGCATGGGGACGGAGGGAGGCAGAGAATTACCGCCGCGTGCCCAGCATCAAGCCGCTGGGGCCGGGCAAGTGAATGCGACGCACGTCCTGAAAACCGGCCTGGCGCAGCCACTGGGCGTATTCCGGTTCGCTGTAGCTGGAGCCGCTCCGGGTTCCCACCAGCATGTTCAAGGCGAACAGCGCGCCCACGCGGGGAGCGGTCTTGTCGGGCTCCAGGATGAAGTCCTGAATCACAATCCGTCCGCCGGGGGCCAGCGCCGCCAGCGACCGCCTGAACAGGTCCAGGTTCTCCTCCGGACCCAGCATGTGGCAGATGGCCGACAGCAGGATCAGATGGTAGCCCCGGCCCAGCTTGTCCTTGCGAAGGTCGCCGGCGCGAGTCTTGACGCGATCCGACAGACCTGCCTTCGCGATGTGGCCCCGGGCCATGGGCAGAACCTCCGGCCGGTCCAGTACCTTGGCACGCAGAGTGCGCCGAGCTTTGGCAAAAGCGATCGAGTAGGCGCCCGAGCCGCCTCCCACATCCAGCAGCCGATCCACTCCCTTGGCGCCCACGGCGCTCACCACCGCCGGGGCGCGCGCCACCGCATTCAGGTGCATGGCCCCGATGAAAGCCTGAGTCCAGTCCTGCCCGCGCTTCTCCGGTCCCCGGCGCAGCACAGAAGTCCCGGCGCGGACGCAAGCCGTAAGCGTGGACCAGCGGTCCCACACGTGCACGCTGTGCATCAAGGCCGTACGCACGTTGTCCGGAGAACCCGCCGAGAGGTAGCGGGCCGCCAGGGGCGCGTTGCGGAATAGGCCCGCCTGTTTGGTCAACATCCCCAGCGCCACCAGGGCATTCAAGAGCATCTCCGTAGCCCGCTCGCCGCCGCCCAGTCGGTGGGCCGCCTGGCTGGCGGTGGCGCCCTTCCCGACCGCCGTAAACAGATCCAGTTCGATCGCCGTCAGCAGTACGCGGCTCTCCTGAAACGCCCGGAGGGCGGTGACGAAATCATCTGGCAGAGAGGGTGGCGGTTTTTTCGGCATGGACGGCATCTCCCCTTCCACACTAACAAAGCGTGCTGCGGTTCAGTACGCCGCCCAAGGATGCCTGTCCTGCGGGTGGAACTCAGGGGTGGCTGTTTCGCGGCGCTTTGCCCTTCAAGCCCGACAGCGCCAATCCGAACCGCCCCCGCACCCCGGTCTTCTCGAAGATGTGCTTCAAGTGGACCTTGACGGTGCCAGGGCGGATACCCAACTCCGAGCCGATTTCTCTGTTCTTCAGGCCCTGTCCCACCAGCTCGACCACCTGTCGTTCCCGGGGGGTCAGCTCGGGGCCGGATTCTCTGATCCTCCGGGGATGTTCGCAGAAGACGTCCTGCTCCATCCAGGTAGCGCCGGAAGCGACTGAGTGCAGACAAATTAGAAGGGCTTCAAGATCGGTCGATTTGCGGATCACTCCTTTGGCGCCAGCCTGTACGAATCGCAGAGCCTCCGCCTCGGTAATCGAGATTCCCCACACCACCGAAGCGGTGCGTGAGCCGCTATTCTTCAGAGCTGCCAGGCATTCCAGCACTGCCTGGGCGCCGAAAGCCTTGTCCAGAATCAGCACCGCCGGGGCGCTGGTCTGGACCAGATCCAGGGCGGCCGGAAGCGAATCCACAGCCGGCAGAAACTCCAGATCGGGGCTCCTGCTGATCAAACTCCGCAGCCCCTCCGCGGTCACCGGTTGGCTTTCGCAGATGGCGACTTTCTTTTTCGGTCCGCCGTTCATGAAGCAGGCATGCTGCCCAACTTGAGAGCTCCGTCCAACCTGTGCCGATGGCCGAGGCGCCAAGCTGCTCAAGCCATGCCGGGCCAAGCCCTGCCTAAGAGTATCGGCACGCTCCCAAAAACCTTTAGCCGCCAAAGCCCACGGACGCGGTCAAATTTCCGGATGGGCTGCCGATGTGATGGTAAAGGGCTGGCCGGCAGCCCGTCCCTTGGCGTGTCATGCCCGCAGTGCAGCCTAAGCCGCGAAATGGGCCCTGGAAGGCTCTGCTCGTCGCGCCAGATCGCGACGTGGCGGCAGGCCTGACTCGGCTGGTTTCCAGCGAACTGCCCGGCACAGTGCTGGTTCCGCTGAAAACCTACCCGCCCGGAGCGGTTGTCTCCGAACTAGCCGCTGACCCCGCCTTGCGCCTGTGCTTTCTGGAGGTCTGTTCCGGCCCGGAGGCGGCGCTGGAGTTCCTCTCTGAAATCACCAAGCTGGCCCCCGAGCTGGCGGTAGTCGCAGTGCTGAGCCGGAATGATCCGCACTTGATCCTGCGCTGCCTCCGGCAGGGCGCCAGCGAGTTCCTGATCCAGCCTTTCACCACCGATCAGCTCGAGGCCGCTATGGAGAAGCTCTCCCGCACCCACCCGGCGGCGTCCCCACCTGCCGAGAGCCTGGCCAGAGTCTATTGCGTGATGCCGGGCAAAGGCGCCTGCGGAGCCACTACCCTGGCCTGCAACCTGGCCTTCCAGCTCCAGCGCATCCAGGGGGGCAAGACCCTGCTGGCAGACATGGATGCGCTCACCGGCACCCTGGCCTTCCTGCTGAAAGTGAAGTCCAACTACAGTTTTCTGGATGCCTTGACGCGGGCTGCCAGTCTGGACGCCGACCTGTGGAGATCGCTGGTGACCGCCTGCCAGGGCGTGGACGTGCTTCTGTCCCCGGAGAACCCGGTGGACGGCATCACGGAAGCCTGCGATCCAGCCCCCGTGCTCCATTTCTCACGCCAGAGTTACGATACTGTCGTCCTGGACAGCGGAGGGGCTTTTGGAGACTGGAATTTGGCCATTGCGAAGCTCTCTGAGGAGCTGTTGCTGGTTACCACCAACGAGTTGCCGTCTTTGCACGTCACACAGCGGGCCCTGGCCTACCTGGAACAGAACGGGATCGACCGCTCCAAAATCCGGCTGGTGGTGGATCGCTTCCAGTCGGATGTGGGTCTGGGTCGCGAGGAGGTCCAGGCGGCGTTACACTGCCAGATCTTTCACCTGCTCCCGAATGATTACGAGTCGATTCAAAAAGCCCTGTTGGATGGGAAGCCCGTTTTGCCTGGCAGTAAATACGGAAAGAGCGTTGCGGCGCTGGCGGAGGCCTTGTCCGGGCAAGAGCCGTCCAAGAAAAGGAGTTCCTTGTTCTCTGGGCTGCTGTCGGCCTTCAGGGGCTAGGGGGCTTGAAGCCCCGAGCTTGTCGCGGATAAGTCAAGTTTTTCTCACCGCAAAGACACAGAGGCCGCGGAGGCAACGCAGAGAAAACCTCTCAGGATTCCTCTGCGGCCCCTCTGGGTACTTTGCGCCTCTGCGGTGAAGACGAGGCTGCAACATGCCTCGTGGGTCTGAGGCGGAGCCTCGCTAGGACTCATCCTCTTCGCGCTTCTTCTTTTTCCTGCGCAGGACGACGATCACGATCAACAGAACTGCAATGCCCAAGGTTACAAAACGCCAGGTTTCCCAATCGGCCATGCGAGCCTCCGCCTCCCAAATCACGCCAAGCTCAGCGGCGCGGCAACGGATTTGTCCGTAAGCTCAGACATTATAACCGGAAGCGAGCCCGAGGCGCGGGGCGCGTTTTCCAAACCCCCCGGATTGCCCGGATTGGGTCAGTAGTACAGCTTCAGCGCGAACTGCATCTCACGGTCAGACGATCCGGCGGTGGCGATGCCGAAACCGCCGCCCCCCAGACCGCTGCCCGGCGGGCCGAAGACCGGCGTATTGGTGGCGTTGAAGGCCTCCCAGCGGAACTGGAGCCGGTAGCGCTCGAAGAAGCGGAAGTTCTTGCTCACCGCGGAGTCCAGGTTCACCCGGCCCGGTCCCAGCATCACGGTCCGGGCGGCGTTTCCATAAGTGAACTGCGCCGGCGGGGCAAAACCGTCCGCATTGAACCACTGGATGCCGCGCTGTCCGATCGCGGGCTGGCCTTTCTGGTCCGCGGGCAGGTTGATGTCGCCGGCGATGTCGGGCCGGAGGTTGGTGCCGTCGGCGTCGTCGCCCAGGATGTCGCGCGGGCCGTTCACCACGGTGACCCCGAAGGGCGACCCCGCTTGCAGGATCACGATGCCGGAAAGCTGCCAGCCACCCAGAAACCAGTCCAGCGGGCCCGTGCTGTTCAGCCACTTCTTGCCCCGGCCAAACGGCAGCTCGATGATCGGCGAGATCACCGCCCGGTGCGGCATGTGGTTGGTGGACAGCGAGCGCTCGTGACGCAGATCGTAAATGTTCTGCACCTGGTCGTCGTCGCCCCAGGTGGAATCATCACCGCCGGTGAAGGTGAGATTGTCGATCCATTTCGACCAGGTGTAGGCGATCATCCAGCCGATGCCGTTCGAGAAGCGCTTGTCGCTTTTGAACGTAAAGGCGTGATAGTTGGAGAGGCCCCAGTTGGGAGAGATGATCTGGATTTGCGGCCGGTCGGAATCGAACTGCGGATAGGGCCGGCGCAGCCGCGCCGGGATGTCCGTGCGAGCCAGGAGGTTGGGAGGGATCAGGTTCAGGTTGATATTCGGGAAGGTGACCTTGCGGCCCAAGTTGCCCAGGTAACCCAGCTCGAACAGGATGTCTCTCCACTGCCGCTGAATGGTGAAATTGAAATTCTCGGTGTACTGCGTCCGGCGGTAGGGATCGAGCCACTGGATCTGCGACACCGGGAACGTGGTGCCCCGCGCTCCGAAAGCCAGGGTGAGATCCTCTTCGTGCGGCGCCACCATGGCGGTAAGGGGTAGCCCTTGCTGGAGCGTGAAGGGCACCGGGTCGCGGGCGGTCCCTACGGCGTCGAAGCCCAGCCCAGAAACCTGGAACACGTTGCGGTCATACGGATTGCCATAGAAGATGCCGAAACCGCCGCGCACCACGGTGTTGTTGAAGCCCGGCACGCGCCAGTTGAAGCCGAAGCGCGGTGAGAAGTTGTTGCGGTCCCAGTGGATCAGGCGCCGTCCGTAGCCGTTGCGTCCGGGGAACGTGACCACCCCGCGCACCCCGGCCGGGATATCTCCGGTTCCGGCCAGCGGGTGCGGAACGTACGGGTCGAAGTTGTTCATCCGGTTGTGCGTTTCATAGTACGGGCTTTCCACTTCGTAGCGCAGGCCCAGGTTCAGGGTGAGCGTGCGAGTCGCCCGCCAGCCGTCCTCCACGTAACCCGCCAGGTAGTAGCTGCGGCGGGCGTTGCCCTGGCTGAATTCCGCATTCACCTGGTTCAGGCGGCCCAGCAGAAAGTCCGCTAACGTCATGCCGGTGTTGGCGATGGTTCCGCCCTGGGCGTTGCGCCCGTTGGTGAAGCGGGTCTGGAAAACCCACTGACCCGAGGCGTATTGACGGGACATTTCGTTAGCGTGGAAGCGCATGTGAGAGCCGCCGAACTTGAGGGTGTGCGGGCCGCGGATGAGGTTGAAGTCGAAGTGCGCCTCGCCGGTAGTGATGCCGGCGCGCCGATTGTGATTGCCGGGCGTGCCGAAGTTGGTCGTGGGGACCAGGCCGTTGGACATGTTGAAGCGCGGGAACACGTCCTGCCCCACCCCTTTCAAGCCAAGCTGCTGGGGCCAGTTCTGCCCCAAGCCCATCCCCGCGCGCAGAATGTACACCCGGTTGAAGCCCAGCCGCACATTGGCGAAGGTGGAGGGCGAGACCACCTGGGTAGCGTTTAGCGCGAAGTTCTGCCGGCGGTTGGTGATATTGATGGCGTCGGTGTCGGCGTCGCCGAAGCCCCGCGTGCCGCCGGTGGGGTTTTCGTCCGGATCGACCAGAATGTACCGCCCGAATACCTTGGTGCGGTCGCTGAAGGAGTGATCGATGCGCGTGGTGTGATGCACGCGGTCCAGCTTGTCGGCCGCATTCTCCTGCCAGTTGTTGCCCTGGGTGATCGGGTTGTCGGGCGGGCGGTTGGGAAGCGGCACATAGGAGATGGCCTTGATCGCCACGGGATCCAGCCGGTCTGTCGGGATGCGGTTCCCGGGGTACGGCTGGCGCTGGCCGCTGTCCGGGTCGTAGATCACCAGCGATTGCGCCACCGGTCCCGTGGGAGAGCTTTGCTGCCGCCGCACGCTGGAAAGATCGCCGGCCCGCCAATCGGCCAGCGGCACAGTGCGCGTCCGCACCACGCCGCGCCGCTCAATAAACAGATCGGCGTTGTAGAAGAAGAAGGTGCGATTGCGCAGGATGGGGCCGCCGATCAAAGCGCCGAACTGGTTGCGCCGCAAGGGCGCCTTCACGTCCGCGTTCCAGCCCCGCGAATCGAGCACGTCGTTGCGGAGGAATTCGTAGAAGGCGCCGTGAAACTCATTGCTGCCGCTCTTGGTGGTGGCGTTGACGATCCCCGCGCTCGAGCGCCCGTACTGCGCCGAGTAGCTGTTGGCCTCCACCCGAAACTCCTGCATGATCTCCACCGGGGGGTCCATCTCGATGTTCTGCGCCCCGATGCCGCCGCGGGAGTTGGTGGTCCCATCCAGCATGGCCAGCGCCGAGCCGGTGCGCCCGCCCGCAATCGACACCTCGCCGCCCAGCCGGAATGCCGCAGGAGTCAGATTGACTAAGTCGAACACGTTGCGGCCGTTCAAGGGCAGCTCGACGATCTCCTTGTTGTCCACGATGTGACCCACCGAGCCCGAGATGGTCTCGACCATGGCGGCGCTGCTGCTCACCGAGACGCTCTCGGTGACGCCGCCGACCTCCAGGGTCAGGTCCTGCGTGACGTTCTGGTTGATGTCCACCCGGATGCCGGTCACCTGGAGCCGCTTGAACCCGGAGTGTTCCACGCGGATGTCGTAAGTGCCGGGCAGCACCTGGGGAACCAGGAAGGAACCGTCACCGCCGGTGGTGACGGCGAGCGACTGGCCGGTTTCCACGTTGACCAACGTGACCGTGACACCGGGGATCACCGCGCCCGTCGAATCGGTCGCTCGGCCACCAACAGAACCATACTGGGCCTGTGCGAACAGGCCGGAAATGGGGAGAAGAACCAATACCAGCAAAGGCGAAACGCGCATGCTCCAAACTCCTTCCGGCAATGTCTTCAGGCCGCCCCTGAACCAGCAGCAGCCCTCACCCGTGAATCGAGTATACTCCCCGGCACGCGGCCGAGCAATGTGCCTTCCCGGTTCGCGTAATTCGGGGACAGGCGCGAATTTCGCCGCCGTTGCGAAATTCGTGGCCTGTACCCGAATTACCCTCTCCGGACCGGTTTACCGGAAACGCGGGCTGAAGGAGAACCCGGATTCTCCCACCCGGCCCTCGGCGTCTACAATGGCCGTGGCTACAAACTGCGGGCTGAGTGGCGAGCCGTAGCGGAGGTCCATGACCTCGACGCGCATTCCCTGCTCGGGCACCTCGCTGGGTATGAAGCGCCGCAGGGGGTATTGCGAGAACTGCGAGAACGCCTGGAAGGCGGGCGTTTGGGCGGCGGCATTCCAGGCCGCCGACTGGGCGGGGTCGGGTTCCGGTTTGTACAGGACCAGCCCGCGCGAGGGGTCAAACTCCCTGAGCAGGTCCACTTCATGGATCGAATAGGACCCCTGCGTCTCCGCCAGTCCTCTCCAGCGAAACGGGTTCCAGGACCCTGGGAAGGCAGCCACCCGGGTGGGGACTGAACCATCATACAGGCGGGAATCCAATACGGCCACGGCCCGCTGGTGGAGCACGTAGCGGCCAGACTGGTAACACACCAGCAGCAGCAGCGCCAAGACGGCCAGGCCGCGGCCCGAGCCTGGCCGGGCGCCGATCTCGGAACTGACCAGACGCGACAGAGCCGGACCGAGCACCGCTAACAGCAACACTGCCCAGATCCAGAAATCGATCACCGCCGTGATATCCAAGCGGAACCACTGTCCGGAAAAGGGCAGCAGAAAGCGCACCCCATAGGCATTGGTCCAGTCCAGGAGCAGGTGGGACGCCAGCCCGATCAGCGAGACGGCATAGGCCCGCGGCCAGTCCAGCGGTTTCCTCACGGCCAGCCTCACCAAAAGCACAGCCGCCAGAGCCATGACGGGCATCATCAGCAGGGCGTGAGTGATGTGCCGATGCCAGTGGAGGTAGGCGGTTTCGCCCCACAGGACACTGGCCACTTCGACGTCCGGGACGATGGCGGCCAGCACCACGACCCAGGTGGCATAGGGGCAGCAGCGTTTCAAACCCGCTCTGCTTAGAGCCAGGCCGGTCAGCGTGTGGGTGAGTGGGTCCATGGGGATTGAATCATTGAAGAATTGAAGAATTGAATCATTGAGTCATTGAATCATTGAGGGGCTGGCTCCGTTCTTCGGTATTCTGGCGGAACCAGAAGGGTGAGCGCCTTGGGGACGATCTCCACGCTGGCGGGTAGGCGGCCGGCGTACTCGCCGTCCACCTGCACGTAGATGGGCTGCTCAGGCGGCGCGCTGAAGGCGATCTTGCGCGCCCTCAGAAAGGTGATGCCCCCGGTCTTCCGAGCCGTTCCCGCCAGTACAGCCACCAGGTACTTGGCATAATACCGAAACGTGGATTGGCCTTCGAACAGCACCAGCTCGAAGTCGTCCCCCAGCAGGCAGGCTTGGCTGGCGATCTCCAGGTAGCCGGCGTAGTTGCGCGTTCGGCTGGCCAGGGCGAAGGAACAGCGCAGCGAGCGGTCCTCCAGGTGCACTTCGAATTCCTCCAGCCTGCGACCCAGCTCGCGCAGGGCACCGGCCCAATAAGCAATCTGCCCCAGCCGGGATTTCAGCGTCATGCTGAGCCGATAGACGATGTGCGCGTCAAAACCCACTCCGGCCATGAGCAGAAAATGCCGGGAGCGCGCCCCGCCGTCCATGTGCAGCAGGCCCACAGAGATCCTCTGCGGCACGCATTCCGCGACCCGCCGGGCGGCCTTCCATAGATTGCAGCCCAGCCCCAGCTCCCGGGCCAGCACATTGGCGGTTCCGGCTGGCAGCACTCCCAGCGGGGCCTCGGAGTGAATCATGCCGGCGGCGATTTCGTTAATGGTGCCGTCGCCACCCAGGGCCAGAATGAGGTCGGCGCCGGTCTCCAGACTCTGCCGCGCCAGGCCACCTGCGGTCCCCGGTCCGGGCGTGGGTATCACGGAAACCCGACATCCCTGGGCGCCCAGAAGGTCCACGGCGCGCCTGACGACCTCCTCGGGCGCCCGCCGCAGGCGCGCCGCGCAGGGATTGTAAATCAGGTGTACGTTGTGATAAGTGGCGATTTCGATAATTATAATAGACCTGCGATTCAGACACTGATACGGCAATGGGCAAAAACCGGGGACTGACACCATTTGCTGCCCCTGCAAATGGCTGTCTGTACCCGGTTTTTGCTGCGTTCCATGCCCACTGTCTGAATCGCAGATAATAGACCGCTATGGAAAAGGACTTCGAGAAGCAAGCCTGCCAACTTCGGGAAACGCTGCGGCGGCACGAGCACCTCTACTACGTCCTGGACCAGCCCGAGATCAGCGACGCCGAGTACGACGAGCTGATGGGCCGGCTGCGCGAGCTGGAGGCCGCGCATCCCGAGCTGGTCACGCCGGATTCGCCCACCCAGCGCGTGGGCGGCAAGCCGCGCGAGGGCTTCGTCAAGGTGCCGCACAGCTCCGTCATGCTGAGCCTGGACAACGCGCTCAACGAAGGCGAGCTGCGCGACTTCGACCGCCGGGTGCGCGAACTGCTGGGCGGCGCGCCGTACCGCTACGTGGCCGAGCTGAAGCTGGACGGGCTGTCCATGGCCGTGCACTACCGAGGACGGCCTGCTCGACCAGGCCGTGACGCGCGGCGACGGCGCGGAGGGCGAAGACGTCACCGAGAACGCGCGCACCATCCGCTCGCTGCCGCTGCGGGTCGCGGACGGCCCGCCGGACTTCGAGGTGCGCGGCGAAGTCATCATGAACCGCGCGCGCCTTCGAGCGGCTGAACGCTGGAGCGCGAGCGGCAGGGCTGCCGCGCTTCGCCAACCCGCGCAACGCCGCCGCCGGCTCCATCCGCGTGCTCGAGCCCGCCATCACCGCCTCGCGGCGGCTGGATTACTTCGCCTACTTCCTCTGGCCGACGGCGCGCCGCATCACGACAGCCACTGGGAATCCTTGAAGCGCTCGACGAGCATGGGCTTCAAGGTGAATCCCGCACCGCCGCCTGTGCGCGGACGTCGAGGAGCTGCTCGGGTTCTGCCGGCAGTGGGAGGAGAAGCGCGAGGAGCTGCCCTACGAAATCGACGGCGTGGTGGTCAAGGTCGACTCGGCCGCCCAGCAGCGCGAGCTGGGCTGGACGGCCAAGGCGCCGCGCTGGGCCATCGCCTTCAAGTTCGCGGCCCGGCAGGCCGAGACGGTGGTCGAGGACATCGAGGTGCAGGTGGGCCGCACCGGGACGCTCACGCCGGTGGCGCATCTGAAGCCAGTCGAGGTGGGCGGCGTGACGGTCTCGCGCGCCACGCTGCACAACGAGGACGAGATCCGGCGGCTGGGCCTCGAGATCGGCGACCACGTGATCATCGAGCGCAGCGGCGACGTGATTCCAAAGGTGGTCCGGGTTGGGAGGCGCCGGCGTGCCGTTTCGTGATGCCCAAGGAATGCCCGGTGTGCGGCGGCGCGGTGGTGCGTGAAGAAGGCGAGGTGGCCAGCCGCTGCATCAACACGCAACTGCCCGGCCCGCCTGAAGGAATCCGTCCTGCACTTCGCCGCGCGCGGGATGATGGACATCGACGGTCTGGGCGAGGCGCTGGTGGATCAGTTGGTGGATCGGGGGCTGGTGACGAGCGTGGCCGATCTCTACCAGCTCACCCAGCAGCAGGTCATGGACCTCGAGCGCATGGGGAAGAAGTCCGCCGAGGAACTCCTTGGCAACATCAAGGCTTCGAAGCGGCAACCGCTGCCACGCGTGCTGCACGCCCTGGGCATCCGCTTCGTGGGCGAGCGGACCGCCGAGATGCTGGCTGAGACGTTCGGCAGCCTGGACGGCATCGCCGCGGCCAGCCAAGAAGAGCTGAGGCAGGCCGAGGAAGTCGGCCGCAAAATGGCCGAAAGCATTTGCCAATTCTTCCGCGAACCACGCAACCGAGAGCTGGTGGAGCGCCTGCGCGAAGCCGGGCTGCAATTCGAGCACAAGGTGACGCGGCCGAAGGGCGGGTCGCTCGAGGGCCGAACCTTCGTGCTGACCGGCACGCTGCCCTCGCTGACCCGCGAGGAGGCCAAGGCCCGCATCGGGGCCGCCGGCGGCAAGGTGACCGGCTCGGTGAGCAAGCAGACCAACTACGTCGTGGCCGGCGCCGAGGCCGGCTCCAAGCTCGACAAGGCCCGCGCCCTGGGCATCCCGGTGATCGACGAGGCGCGGCTGCTCCACATGCTGGGCGAGCAGTAGCAGCTCCGGGCAGAGTAGCACGGCTTCCTGCCACTTTATCGACCGCCTGCTGCCCTACCGGGAGATCGAGGACCCGATACGATGCCCGCAGCTTGGCGCACGGCGGCGACCGGTTTGGGCACCGGGCCGAGCCCGTGACGCAGGGCCGTTGCGGCCAAGCCGTCAGGCCGCGAACGTTTTCCCGGTTGACTGATACAATAACAGCGGGGCATGTTCGCGATCAGTTTCACGCCAGAGGCCATCGGCGACCTGCTCTCTTACAGCAAACGGACCGACAGCGAATCATGGACGGCATTGACGCGTGCCTGAAGCACGAACCGGACCACGAGCGCGTCCTTCGATTCATGAGCGACGGCGAAGAGCGAGCTCGTGCGTACAAGTGTTGCTGGGGTTGCCGCACCAACTGCAACGCCACGCATGTCAACATCTGTACGGAGGCCATTCATGGCCGGAAAGCGGCTTAACCAGCCGCTGCAGGCGACGGCCAGACCCGGCCCGCGCCTGAGCGCCCGAGTCGTTGGGCAACCGAAACGAGCCACCTGGGCCTCACCGGCCGGAGGGTGCAGTGACTGACATGTTTGTCGCGGTCGACGTCGAGACGGCAAACCCCGATCTCGCGAGCATCTGCCAGATGGGCGCTGTGACCTTCGCCGACGGTCAACCGATTTCCACTTGGCAAAGCTTGGTGGACCCGGAGGACTACTTCGACCCCTGGAATGTCGCAATTCACGGAATTACCGAGGAGGCAGTTGCGGGAGCGCCGAATTTCAAAGCGCTCGTTCCCGAGTTGGCGCCTCGCCTCACTGAACGGGTTGTCGTCTGTCACACGCCCTTCGATCGCCTGGCCTTTAATCGTGCAGCAGAGAAGTACAGCATCCCGCCGATCCCCTGTACCTGGCTTGACAGCTCGAAGGTAGTCCGCCGCGCATGGTCGGAATTCTCTTCCAGTGGCTACGCGCTGGCCAAAGTCACTGCTGCGCTTGGTATTACCTTCCAGCACCATGCCGCGGCCGAGGACGCTCGCGCTGCCGGCGAACTTATCGTGCGTGCCATAGCCCACACTGGCCTCACGCTTTCTGACTGGCTTGTCCGCGTCACAAGGCCGCTTTCAGGCGAGACCGAGAGGATCGCCAGGGAGGGCAACCGCGACGGACCTCTAGCTGGCGAAGTGGTGGTCTTCACCGGGGCTCTCCCGCTTCCACGCCGTGAAGCGGCCAAGCTCGCGGCGCAGGCGGGCTGCACGGTGGCGGAGGGTGTGAACAACGAAACGACCCTGCTTGTCGTCGGCGATCAGGACATCCGGCGCCTTGCGGGTCACGAGAAGAGTTCCAAGCACAGAAAGGCTGAGCAAATGATCAGCAAGGGCCAGGCAATTCGCATCCTCGGTGAGGCAGACTTCCAAAGGCTCATTCGGGTATTCGATCGGGTCGCCCTTAGACGGGATTCGGATTGTGCATGAACCGCTGTTCTGGAGGGCCCTGGGACTGGAGGTGGGATAAGATGGCCACACGCTTGCGTCGTTCCATTGACGAACCAATTCGCGAGGGCCTGAGTTGGAGCGAGAGGTGGGAAGGCCCGGACCAAGGTCTCATCTGGTGCTGGGAGCGGGGGCGACAAGAACGTGTCGAGCGTCCGGATGATGCGGCACGGGCTGACAAAGGCGAACTGGTTGGGCTGGACTGGAAGGGTGGAGTAGAGAAAAAGTTTGAAGTTGACAAGAAACCTGGAACGTTGAAGTACCTGGCCACTTGGCAAGGACTGCGCGGCGAGGACTTGGACATCGATCTCGAAGGCGAGCGCGTTATCGTGTGTACCAGAACCGGACAGGCTGTCGTGTTCAGTGCCAAGTTGCGGAGGATGAAGGATAGGGAGCAGACAACTGCCAGCCGAATCGCCGATAAGCGGTGACCACTAGCAGCATGTGCTGGTAGCCCACTTGGTTGGCGCGCTCCTCGTCAGTGGACCGGCGTCGGCAGGCTGGGGGTGGAGTTGTGCCTAACAGAACGCTCAAGGTGACGGCGGCCGGCCAACTTGGCACCGTGCGGCGTTCTGTTTCAGAAGACGGGCCGCGCCGGAGCTTAGCTTCATCGTTAGCTCGCGCATCGGCCCACGGAGGGGGACTCGACATGCCTCAAGTACTCATGGCACTCGTCGCCGCAGTAATCGGTGTGCTGATGAAGGGAGCGCTTAGGTGCATGATCACGAATACTGGAAGCCCGAGGATGCCGGCTGCTTTCGTGCTGTTTACCTCAGACGGGTACCGGCCGAGAGGGCTCCTGGTGCTGGGGTAGTGGTAAACGACCCCATCGTCTGATGGCATTTTCGTTCGATTCCGCCCTCCAAAGCCGGGGAATCAATCATCGATTGGCAGTTCTAGCTCTTCGGAGGGGGACTCCTTGGCCTCGATCACGACAGAAAGCCATTCGAACGGAAACCACTGGGGGTCACCCTTCGGCCACCTCGCGAACGGCGTTTTCCTCTTCTTTTCGCTTTGCTTCATGCGAGCGATGATCTTGTTCTCTGGGATGCCCTCGGCCCGCTGTTCAGTGCCCCTTGGCATATCAACAACCGCGTACCGACTGCTTTCCTGAACGTGAAAGACCTCTCCCTCTACGCCATCGTACTTGCTGACGCGGCACCTGATTCGCACCCTATCACCAACTTTCATGCTCATGGCCCCCTTACTGCCCTACTACTGGAGTTGAATGTCCTGGATAAAGTCGATTGGTTCTCGTGGTCGGAGTGCGTCGGATCACACCACAGGCTTCCATGTAGCGCAAAACGTTCGCCATGTCTGCCTTCGGAATGCCGAGTTTCTCGCGTGCTGCGAATTGAGTGATCCCCGGATGACCATTGACGAAATCGAGGATCTGACTTGCGTACTCCAGTTCCTTGACGGCCCTTTCCGCGATGAACGCTCCGAACGCCAGGGTCGGATCACCGGCGTAGATGAATTCGCAGATTCGCTCAACTCCTCGTGTATTGATGGTAGCTGCGTAGCACCGCGCCAAATGCTCGACGACCGGGCTCACTTCAAAGATCCCTAGCTCCTCTTCTGAAATGTAGGATTCAAGATAGGGGCAAGCCTGTTCGCAGAGTTCATACAGAGCTTTCAAATCCAGAGACCACGCGCCCGCGTCACGACAGGCTTGTATGTCCCGAAGAAGCCTGCGCAATTCCCGCTTCGCGTTGGAATCCACGGGGGCCGTGCTCCCTTCACTTCGGCGTGACGGCTTTGGCCAACGCAGCTTTGCCCAACTTGATCCTTTGCTTTGCGTCTTCCGCCTGTTGTTCGGCTTCGATGACCTCCTTGATCAAGGCGGCAGCGGAAGTCTGCGGTATCAACCGAAGGAGCACCGCAACATCTTCCGGGTTGCCGCTCACAAGCGATCTGGTATCGCCAGTAACGAGGCTCATCTTGTGCTTGCACCACTTACCAAGCTGTCCGGCCACACAACTGCAGCGGACCACGAGTGCAGCGCCGTTAACGGTGATCTCCACCGAGTACGGCTCTGGCTCGCTTCCCTGGACGCGAAACAATAGCGCGGTCACTTGAGAAACCACTTCCGGTCCTTCGGAGATTGGGCCGGGATTTCCCTTTTCACATCCTGGCCGCCTTCAATTGTACACCTAATGGCCTCCGTTGAAGCCGTTCTTTTATTGGTGCCCTCCCGAGCGACTCCGACGGCCGAGGAAGGGGCCAGCTCTGGGTCCTCCGAGTACCTGGAAACACAGAAGTGCCGATTTTCAAACGGCTTGTCATACACCGCTCCGTGCCTGCTCCTCCCTTCGCCTGGTTTGCTTCCCTGCCGCAACTTCCTGTCCCGTGGGCAGCGGCAAAGCCTGGACCGGCCGCACCATGTTGCCGACCAGGCGCTTCGTCAAGTGCCCTTGTGCCAGGAAGAGCCAGTAGTCCTTGGCATGCTTCATCAAACGGCGACCGGTTTTCACCAGCCGCTGCTGCATTCTGGTCAGCGACCACTCTTCCGAGCGTCCGCGGTAGCACCAGCCGCCGCCACAGGTTCCCCAGGTTGTAGGCCATCACACTCAGCCACAGCCGCACCTCATTGGAGCGGAAGCGGTGGCAGGACAAGCGGGTCATCTTCACGGCCTGCTTGCCTTCCTTCATCTTCAGCTTCAACTACACGCAAAGCGAATGGACTGGACATGCGGTTTCGGATCACCCATCCCTTCCACCCGCTCTGTGGTCGCGAGTTTGAAGGCATTGCATTCTTCTCCGCGTTTGGCGAGGGCCGTGTGTCGTACCACGACGACAACGGCCTGTTGTTCTCCATGCCGATCAGTTGGACGGACCGAAGCGGCGTAGACCCCTTTGTCGTGATCGCTAACGGCAGGGCCCTATTTCGTCCCGCGGATCTCCTGGCATTGTCGAGAATGCTGAAGGACCTTCGCCGATCCGCCACATCCGCGCCGCAAAGTGTAAAGGGAATTGCGTCCCATCCGTAAAGATAATTATGTCAATAAAGACTTCGGCTAACTCAACCAAGTTTCGTTGGTATCATAGTATATGTGGACTATTTGTGAAGCACTTGGGACTTGACAAGTCGCCGGATTGTGACATAATGATGTTTACTACCATCTGGATCGAGGCCAGCACCCGACATGCCGGAACCGCCACCCGCCAAGGGCAAGCAGGACATCCTCCGACAACATGGCGCCCTGAACCATGCGCCCGACAGTGTTACCGCCAGCCTGTTTCGAGAGCAGGAATTTTTCGATCCCCGCGATCTCGTTCAGGTCAAGTACGAGATGCTGCGGAGAGTTCGGGTCGAGCGTGGTTGCATAACGGAGGCCGCGGCTACGTTCGGATTCTCCCGGCCTTCGTTCTATCAGGCGCAGGCCGCTTTTCAGCAAGCCGGGTTGCTGGGTCTCATGCCGCAGAAACGGGGGCCAAGGCGAGCCCACAAGCTCACCCCGGAAGTGATGGATTTGGTCGAGCAAGCCCGACGAGAACAGCCATCCTCAACACCCCAGGATCTGGCCAAGCTGGTGTCGGAACGCTTTGGCCTCACCGTGCACCCACGAAGTATCCATCGCCGTCTACTTCGGAACCAAAAAAAAACCCGCTGATTGGCCAGCGTCGGCGCCGGGACCTCCGCTGGACCAGGAGATGCTCAGCGTACGTTACGAAGAACTCCGCCGGCAAGCTCTGGGCCACACCGGCTCCTGCAGTCCAGGGCTCGGACTGGTGCTATTTCGGCGCCAAGGGATGGTCTCCTGGATCCGTGCGTGGCCAGTGTGCGGGTCGAGTTCCGCCCCCGAAAAAGCATGCGCCATGGACTGGCCCAAGCCCTCGACCGCATTCGACACACGCGCCGAAGTCGTGGCGGTGCTGGCTTCCATGGTTCTCAGCATGCGAAAGGGAATGGTGAGGAAATGACCGACCTTCAACAAAAGGTGACGGCCAGTCATCTGAAGCGCAACGCCTACCTGTACATCCGGCAGTCCACCCTCCGCCAGGTATTCGAAAATGCCGAGAGCACCTGGCGTCAGTATGATCTCAAACAACGGGCCATGGCGTTGGGCTGGCCGTCAGAGCGCATCATCATCATCGACAACGACCTGGGCCAATCGGGAGCCTCCGCGGCCGATCGAGAAGGCTTCAAGACTCTGGTGACCGCGGTCTCCCTGGGCCATGCCGGAATGGTGCTGGGGCTGGAAGTATCCCGCTTGGCGCGCAACTCCACCGACTGGCACCGCCTGCTGGAGATCTGCGCCTTGTCCGATACCCTCATCCTCGACGAGGACGGAATCTACGACCCAGCGCATTTCAATGATCGTTTGTTGCTGGGCTTGAAAGGGACCATGTCAGAAGCGGAACTCCACGTACTGCGGGCCCGGCTGCAAGGTGCAATCCTGAATAAGGCACGGCGCGGCGAGCTGGCGTTGCAGCCGCCGATCGGAGTGGTGTACGACGCCCATCGGCAACTGATCCTGGACCCTGACAGCCAGGTTCAGGACAGTGTCAGACTCCTGTTTTCAACCTTTCGCCGGGTCGGCTCGGCATGCGCCACGGTCAAGGCCTTCCAGGAACAAGGGGTGCTGTTTCCTCGGCGGCTGCGCTCGGCGCCGCATCACGGCGAACTGGTCTGGCGCCCGCTGGCTTACAGCCAAGTGCGCAATATACTCCACAATCCTCGCTACACCGGGGCTTTCGTCTTCGGACAGACCCGCACCCGCCGGAAGATCGACGGAAAATATCGTGTCAAGACGGTCGCCCGTGACCAGTGGCACGTCTTCCTTCCGGACGCGGGTCCGGCCTATATTTCCTGGCAGGCGTACGAAGACAATCAGCGGCGTCTTCGAGAAAATGCCCAGTCCCACGGAATTGATCGGCGCAAGAGTCCTCCCCGGGAAGGCCCGGCCCTGCTGCAAGGACTCGTGATTTGCGGCCATTGTGGTCGCCGCATGACGGTGCATTATGGCCGCCGCCGGAACGGTGAGCGCCACTGCCCTGAGTACACTTGCACCGCACGGGCCGACCTTCAGAGAACCTGCCCCAGCGTGCCTGGGTGCCGGGTCGACTTGGCCGTCAGCGATCTGCTGATCGAATCGATGAGCCCGGTAGCACTGGAGGTCGCTTGGGCCGTTCAGGAGGAGTTACGCCATCGCGCCGAAGAAGCAAATCAGCTACGTCGCAAACAGCTTGAACGCGCTCAGTATGAGGCCGATCTGGCGCAACGTCGGTACCTGGCGGTCGATCCCGCGAACCGGTTGGTCGCCGATAGTTTGGAGGCCGCTTGGAACGAGCGGCTCCGCGCCGTGGCCGACATCCGGCGTGACATCGACGCTCAATCTCGGGCTGACGCAGGCGCTTTCGATGATCAACAACGCGCCGAAATCGGCGCTCTGGCAGGAGATTTCCCGTCAGTCTGGCGCGATCCGAACACCTCCGATCGGGACCGCAAGCGGATGATCCGGCTGATTATTGAAGACGTGACCCTCCTCAAAGGTACGGAAATCACCATGCACATCCGCTTCAAGGGCGGTGCGGCGAAAACCGTCCAGCTCACCGATTGGATGGGCCGAAAGACGCCCGCTGGAGTGATCGCGGAGATCGACCGCCTGCTCGACCAGCATCCGGACCACGAAGTCGCGGCACTGCTCAACGAGCGAGGGTTTCTTTCCGGTGACGGCAACCCGTTCACCCGCGAGTATATCGGGAGGCTCCGAAGGCAATACTCTCTGAAGAGCCGTTTGGAACGGCTGCGAGACGCTGGTATGCTGACCTTGCGCGAGAAAGCCCGTGAGCTTGCAGTGACGACCCGAACCGTGAAGAAGTGGCGCGCGCGCGGTATTCTCGAGGCCGTGGCGTGTGACCGGAATGCATATGTCTATGCGCCCATCGGTCCGATCAAGTAGCCAAGAGCACTTCGCGCTCCGAGGCGTCGATCACAATCGGGCAGAGCCCCGGAAGCCGCCCAGCTTGATGTGCTTGGATTGCTTGGATTCACTCCCCGTTGCTCAGCGAGCTCTAGCTGGATATACTGCACAAGCAGCCCCTGTGACGCTGACAACCGATTGATGCTATCGAGGTGCAGTATGAAGCCCAATCCTTGATCCATTGCTCCCCCCTCCCCCGGTTGTTGTAGAAGCGTACCACCCCTCGGCTGTCGGTCTCCAGATTGGTCACGATGAACCCCACCCGCGGGAACAACTCCCCGAGGTGGAACTCCACCTTCGCCACCACCCGCCGCGCCGTCTTCCAACTCGCTGCCTGGTACAGGAAGCCCTTGTACCAGACCACCGGTTTGTGGCTTGGGCGTCCCGCTGGACGGGTCAGCAATTCCGCGATGTCCCGCTCCAGGCTGTCGTTGGCCGGGATGCGGATGGCGTACTTCACACCGCGCTGCTCCAGCGCCTCTTAGATTCTTACCTCGCAGATCCGCAACAAAACCACTCCAACATTTCGGGCCGGGGCCGCTCGGATAGCGCCGCCCGCTCGGCTATTCTGACTCCTGACTCCTGACTTCTGACTCCCAAATCCCGCCAGGGATTTCAAGGGCGAAGCCCTTGCTTAGATTTCTGGCTTGGCGAAGGCGGGGTGCCCTCCGGGCCCTCAGGCCGCAGCAGTTCTTCCCAGTGCTCGGCACTGTGGACGTTGCCAATCCGAAGTTTTGCCGCCAGACAATCGCCCTCGCGGTTGAACAGCAGCAACGGGTGATAGCAAGTGGACTCAAAGTGGCCGTTGTGGATGCGGGACCGCTGTTCAAAGTGCTCGCCTTGATCTATGTCCGGGAGTACGACGACAATTCTGTCTTAACAAGGACGGATCTGCCGCACCGGCCAGAGGTTCAGGACGGTTACCTCCGCCTGTTTGGGGCAAACCTGGAGCACTTTTGGCTGAACGCTGTCCATTTCCTGAGGACAAAGAACTTTGATGAGCGGCTGCTCTCTCTCCTGGAGATGCATGGCAGAAATCGTTCGCGCCACGGAATGTGCATCTTGGGCCCGAGCGATATGGGACTGATCGAGCTGGCGATAGCACAGGGCTGTGTGCTCCTGACCGGCGATGAAAGGTCACTGGCGCCACTGGCCTGGAAGCACAGCGTTGACTCCCGATTGGTGCAGAGCCTCGTTGAAGGTATCCTTTAGTCCGGCGCCTTCACCAGCCACACCTCGGCCACCTGGCAGCCCCTCCCGTTGCCGCCCAGGCCGGGCGTCGCGGTACCAGCTCAGCGTGAGCTCGCCCCGCTGGACGGCCTTGGCCGGGATGTCGAATTCCATCGGCCGGATGGGCACCGGTTTGTCGATCAGCGGGTGGATCTCGATGTTGTCGCCAGCCGAGAGGCGGATCTTGCGCTGGAGACTGTCGCCGGCGTAGACCACCCGCACGCGGTAGCGCGCGCAGGGGTCCAGACCGGTGTACCGCATCTTGAGCGGCATTTCGTTCAGCGATTCGGCGTAGTTCCACCAGGAGGTGCGCCCGCCCGCGCGATAGGCGAAACCCATCAGCGCCGATTCCAGAAAGGCGGGGTCCTCGTCGAAGCCGGGGCCACGCACCAGGTGCGCCTGCCGCGTCACATCGCCCAGGTCGTCGTAAAAACCGCCGGGGCCACGCACCAGGTGCGGCTGCCGCGTCACATCGCCCAAATCATCATAGAAACCGCCGGGGCCGGGATTGGTCCAGTTCAGAATACCGTCGATGCCCTTCAGCCGGTCCGGCTCGTCGGCCAGCTTGCGAAGCTCCGCGAAGTGTCTGCTTGAGCCAGAGGCGGTTGTTCAGCGGCATGTCGATGGTATCGAGGTTGGCGCCGCGGCCCACGGCGATGGCCTTGTAGCGCGCCACGCTCAACTGCATGCGGATGCTCTGGTACAGCGCCTCGGCCAGCTCGAAGACGCGCGCCCGCCAGTCTGATGCGGCGCCGCTCCGCCGACGGCGCGGTCCAGGATGGCTTCGGCCTCGCGCCATCGCCGCCAGCGAGCCGGTCTGCGGCGCCGCGCGGAGTTGCTCCATGGCCTGCTCCTCCAGCGCGGTTTCGTCGATCAGGCGGCTGCGGATGTAGGCGTCGTAGTAGGCGCGGTAGAGCGCCTGCTGGAAGCGCCAGTTCAGCAGGTCCTGCGGCGAGGCCGGCTTCGCTCCATGGCCTGGAATTGCTGCGAGCGTGGTGTAGACGCCCGCGTTGGCCAGCAGCGGCCCCGCCAGTTTCGCTCCAGCGCCAGCAGGCCCTGGGCGAAAGCGTCGGCGTAGCGCTCGCCGATGAAGTAGCGGCTGTACTCGCGCAGGACGCTCGACCACGTCGGCCTCCGGGTCCCAGCCCAGCGCGCTCCAGACGATCTTGTTCACGTCGTCGTTGCAGCCCTCCGAATAGGTCAGGAAGCCGATGGTGTAGGGCTGCAGCAGCGCGGAAGATGCGCGGCCTGCTCCACCGGCCGCGGGTTGATGCACTTCGCGCGCCTCGGTGAGCGCGTAGGCCGGGTCCCAATCCGGCACCGGGTACTGGCACTGCCGGCTGTGCGTGATGTCGGGGTAGTGGCGGATGGGATAGCGCTTGGGGACCGCGCTCGCGCAGCTGCGGCAGAGCTCACGCGCACCTGCGGCCCGAACACGATGCCGCTCAGCCACGCCGGTTGCTCCGTCTTGAGGATGCCGAGGAACTCGTCCATCCACTCCTGGTTGAAGCCCTGCGGCGAAACCCACATCTGCGCCTTGGGATGGTAGCGGTGCAGGTTCTGCGGTCTGCTTCTCCAGCAGGGCCATCAGGTACTTCGGCTGCGTGTGGCCCGGGTCGCCGCCGGGGACGAACACGGCGTCGATGCGCGGCAGCTTCTTGAAGACCTCGCCCCACTCGTCGAGCGCGGACTCGACGGTCTTGGGATCGGAGTAGTCCCTGTCCATCGCCGGATACCAGATCCAGACGTCCAGGCCGTATTCGTCGGCGAGCCGCGACATCTCGACCATCATCTCCATCGGCGGCAGCGGGAAGTGCGGGCTGTCGGCGGCGTCGTCGGAGCGCGGCGGGATCAGCTCGATGGCGTTGCGTCCGAACACGGCCAGGTCGCGGATGTACTGCTCCCACATCGGCACCGTCCAGCCGTCGTAGGAGTTGGTCTTGGGCCGGTAGCCCAGCTGGTGCCCGCGCAGCGGATACTTCGGCGCGGTGGTCACGCTGAAATCGTCGGCAATCGAGATGGCGCCCTTGCTCATGCGCAGCGCGCGCAGCAGGCGCCCGACGCCGAACAGCACGCCGCGCGCATCGTTGCCGACCACCGACACCGCGCCGCCCGCCACCCGGATGCGGTAGCCCTCCGGCTGGCCGGCGCCCCCCAGTCTCACCTCGATGACCGGCACGCTCGCGGAGGGCCGCGCCTGCGCGACGGGCCAGCGAATCTGCGTGCGCTTTTCGACCTCCTCGACCAGCATCACAGCGGCCTTTTGCTGCGAAACCACCACGGCCCTGCTCAGATCCAGCGCCGAGCCCTGGCAGGCCCCGGCCAGCAGTAAGATGGACAAGCTCACTTTAGGTGGACACATTTATATAGGAGTATGGCATTCTACTAGAGTCCCTGGAGGTGCTCATGCAAAACCAAGCGGTCTCCCGCCGCCAGGCGCTCGCCCGGGCGGGCGCCGTGGCCGGTCTGGCCGCCCTGCCGCCGAACCTGGCCGGCGCAACCGAACGGCTCGCCATCACGCGCATTGACCTGTTCCGCGTGGCCGTGCCCATGCAAGACGACATCATCCACAGCCCGGAAATCGTGGAAGAAGATTTCGCCATGGTCCCCAAGTTCATCTTGAAGGTGTATACGGACTCGGGGATCGTCGGGATCGGCGAGACCGTGCGGGGCGAGGACGGCGCCCGGCTGCGCCGCAACGCCGAGTCCCTGCGCGGCAGGAACATCCTGGACCTCAACCTGACCCGCCTCGAGCTGCCCACCGCCGCCGGCTACGCGGCCTTCGAGATGGCCTTCTATGAATCGTGGGCAAGGCCATCGGCTGGCCGGTCTACAAGCTGCTGGGCGGACTGGCCCAGCGCAAGGTGCTGGTGGGCTACTGGTGCGGCCGCAAGAACCCCGCAGACATGCGCCGCGTGGCCCAGCGCGCCGTGGCCGGCAAGTTCACCTCCGTCAAAATGAAGGCCGCGCTGGGCGACCCGGTGGTCAAGGCCGTCGAGGCCATCCGGGAGGTCAGCCCCGCCTTGAAGGTGATCTTCGATCCCAACACCCGCTTCAACAACTACACCACCTTCCTGCCGTTCGCCAAGGCCCTGGACGCCATCGGCAACCTGCTGGTGATCGAAGATCCGTTCGACAAAAACAACCTGGCCGGATACCGCGAGCTGCGAAAGCAGGTGAAGACCCACGTCGCGCTACACCTGGCCGACCCGCGCGCCATGATCCAGGCCATCCGCGCCGAGGCCTGCTCGGTGTTCAACACCGGCGCCGGCCCCAGCATGGCGAGCTTCGTTTCGAACTGCTACCTGGCCGCAGCGGCCCGCATGCCTGTCTGGCACGGCTCCAGCCACGACATGGGCCTCGCGGATGCCTCTTATCTGCACTCCTGCGCCGCCGCGGCCAACTGCACCCTGCCCAGCGACATCCTCAGCTACCAGCGCGTGGATGACCTGATCGTCGAGCCCATCGAGATCCGCGACAGCTACGCCATCGTCTCCGACCGGCCCGGCCTGGGAGTCGAGCTGGACGAAGACGCCGTGAAGCGGTATCAGGTGAAAGGTTGAGAAAGGAGAACCTGCCATGCCAAAACCCAACCGGCGCAGCGTCCTGAAGTTCCTGGCGGCGCTGGGCGTCAGCCCGGTTTACGAAGCCGCCGCTTCCGCTCCGGCCAGCGTGACCGGCATGCGGATCAGCCGCTACGAGATCATTCCCACGCGCGTCCCCTGGGCCCAGCGCGTGCGCGAAATGGCCATTTTGAACTGGCGCCGCGAAAACATGGATGTGCCGGACTCGCCGCACACCGTGATCCGGCTGTACAGCGACGCGGGCCTGGTCGGCATCGGCGAAGGGGGCGGCGAGGCCACGCTCAAGCGCATGCTGGGCCGCTCGCCCTTCGAGTTCATCCTGGACGACAACATCGGCGGCATCCTGACCGCGGTCTACGACCTCATCGGCCAGGCCACCGGGCTGCCGCGTGTGCCGGCTGTTTGCCGCCAACCCCAGACGGCGCATCCAGCAGGCCTTCTGGAGCCTCAGCTACCCGCCGGAGATGCTGGCTTCCGAGGCCAAGCTGGGCGCCAGCCTGGGCTATCGCATCCACAAAGTGAAGGCCCGGCCCTGGGAGGACCCCGTCGCCCAGGCCGCCGCCATCTGCGCGGTGGTCCCCGGGACTACCGCGTCTGGGCCGACGCCAACCACTTCTGGGGCTCGGTGGGCCGCACCCTCCACTTCACCCGCAAGCTGGCCGAGTTCCCCAACTACTTCGGCATCGAGTCGCCGCTGCTCAGCACCGAAGGCTACCGGCAGTTGAAGGGGCAGGTTCCTCTGCGTGTCGCCGAGCATTACGGCCTGGTCGAGCCATGCTGGCCATCCGCGAAGGGCTGCTGGACGCCATCATCGTGCCGGCCCCCTGGGACGCACCATGGTCCGGCTGAACGCCATGGCGCAGTTCTACCACCTCCCGTTGTGGGTCGAGAACAACTGCTGGTCCGGCATGGGCCAGGTCTTCCAGGCCCACCAGGCGGCCGCCTTTCCAGGCATCGA
>CAVRZY010000050.1:0-32304 GCA_963725415.1 uncultured Acidobacteriota bacterium
TACCTATGTATTGCTAAATCACGTGCGAAAACGGGGCTGCCGGCTGGGGCCAGAGCGTGCCGATCCCCACCTGGAGTTACGAGACCACGGAGTCGGTGGTGTCTACAATCGAAGGGTATCTTGCTCCGGTGTTGCTGGGCCGCGATCCGTTCGATACTGCGGGGGCGCATGCGGCGATGAACCGCGCCATCTCGCCGTCGTTTTCGACGGGCATGCCGATCGCCAAGGCGGGCGTGGACCTGGCGCTGCACGATCTGGCAGGGCGGCTGCGGAATCAGAGCGTGGCGGAGGTTTGGGGCCGCAAGCCGCTCGCGCGGCTGACGCTGAGCTGGACGGTCAACCCCAGTTCGCTGGAGGAGACCGAGCGGCTGGTGGAAGAGGGCCGCGCGCGGGGCTACCGGCATTTCAACACCAAAGTGGCGCCCGACCCAAAGTTCGACCTGGAGCTTTGTCGGCGGGTGCGCAAGCTGGCGCCGGATTGTTTTCTGTGGGCCGACGCCAATGGCGGCTACGATCTGGAGACAGCGCTGGCGGTGGCGCCGCGACTGGCCGATGCGGGCGTGAATGTGCTCGAGCAGCCGCTGCCCGCCAACCGGCTGACTGGGTACCGCGAGCTGAAGAAGCAGGGCGCGCTGCCCATCATCATGGACGAGGGCGTGGTGTCTTCGGTGGAATTGGTCGAGTTCATCCGGCTGGGGTTACTGGACGGCGTGGCCATGAAGCCGGCGCGTACCGCCGGACTGTGGGACGCGCGGCGGCAGGTGGAAATCGTGCAGGAGGCGGGCCTGATGTTCTTGGGCAGTGGAATCACGGACCCGGACGTGGCCCTGGCGGCGGCCTTGCAGCTTTACTGCGGCTACGGGTTGAAGTACCCGGCGGCGCTCAACGCCCCGCAGTTTCTCACGGGCAGCTACTTGCGGAAACCGCTGGTGGTCGGCAAGGGGGAGATCGAATTCCCGGCCGGGGCTGGTTTGGGAGTGGAGGTAGACGAGGTGCGGGTACGGAGGGAACGGGTATGAAGGGGGTCATCCTTTGTTTATGTTCTGCCGGGGCGCTGTGGCCGGGCAGTCCGTTTGCGTTCCGGGAGGTGGCTGGCCGCTCGGTGGAGTTGACTGAGAACGGCCAGCCGGTTTTGGTGTACAACTACGGCGTGATGCGGAAAGAGGGCGTCCCGGAGGACCGCAGCCGGTCCACGTATCTGCACCCGGTCTATGCGCCGGATGGGACCGTGGTGACGGACGACTTCCCGCGCGACCATTACCATCACCGCGGGATCTCGTGGATGTGGCCGGTGGTGCGGGTGGATGGCGTGACGCACGATCTCTGGTCGCTGCGCGGGATCCGGCAGCAGTTCGTGCGCTGGACGGCGCGCGAGGCTCTGGCCGGCTCGGCGCGCCTGGGGGTCGAAAACGGCTGGTACGTGGGCGATCGGAAGGTGCTCAAGGAGACGGTCGAAATGGTGGCGTGGCCGGCCCAGGGCGGGCGGCGCCGCCTGGACTTGAGCCTGAGCTTTGAAGCGCTCGAGGGGGCGATCGAGATCGCCGGAGAGCCGGATCAGAAGAAGGGTTACGGCGGGTTGTCGTTTCGGTTCGCGCCGCGCGAGCAGACCCTGATTCGGACCGACGCCGGGGTGGAAGCGCAGGACACCAACATGGTTCCGCACGCCTGGGCGGAGCTGGAGGGCCTCTTCGAGGGGCGGCGGGCGGGCGCGCGGATCGAGATCGACCCGGCCAACCCAGACTTCCCCAACGGCTGGTGCCTGCGCCACTACGGGTTTCTGGGCGTAAATTTTCCGGGACTGAAAACATACACGCTGAAGCCCGGCCAGGCGCTGCGGATGAAGTACCGGGTCACGGTGTTTGCGAAGGGGGCGGGGCAGTAGATCGCAGCGCGGCTGCGCCGCAAGGTCAAAAGGCAAAAGTCAAAAATGGGAGTGTGTCGCCGGTTTGGGGGTTTGCGCGCGAAGGGGCCGAAAATCTTCGCGAGCGAGAAAGAAACTAGGGGCTAGCAGTAGAAAGGATGCCATAACGCGCCTATAGGCAGGGCATGCAAGTCGGACGCGAAGGGAACAGGGGAGGAGCCGGTGTAAAGGACGATACCTCGCCGGAAGCGCTTTCCAGCCAGCTCGGCCAGCGCCCGCAGACCTTTGAAGTCTCGGGCAGTGATGGTGGCGCTGGCCTTTACCTCGATTCCCGCGACATTTCCCGCAGCGTCCTCCAGAACCAGGTCCACCTCTTGGCCGGTTTGCAGGCGAAAATGGAATACCCGTGGTTGACTCTGGCTCCAGGCTGCCTGTTTCCGCAGTTCCATGGCGACGAAGTTTTCCAGCAGCGGACCCATCAGCATGGAATCCGACTCGAGTCTTTCTTCGTTCAATCCGAGGAGGTAGGCAATCAAACCCGTATCGTTAAGCAGAACCTTCGGAGACTTGACGAACCGTTTGCCGATATTGGCCGACCAAGGCGGCAGGAGCTGGACAAGAAAGGTAGTTTCCAGAAGAGTCAGATACCTTTTCAGGGTGCTTAGCGGGATGGCGATGGAACGCGAAAGCTCGGCGATATTCAGCAGGGAACACGACCTGGCAGCTAGCAGGGACAACAGCCGGGGCAAGGCGGTAAGGCCCTCGATATGAGCCAGGTCACGGACGTCACGCTGCAAGATTGTCGTGATGTAGGAACCGAACCACGCTCTGCGACGCTCGTAGGCGGGGCGGCTGAGAACCGGGGGATAACCTCCTAGGAGCAATCTTGCAACCAGACTCGACCTATGGTTGCCAGAGCTGGAAAACGCGGGCCATGACTTGGCAAAGACCGCGTCCACAAAACTTTCTTTGGCGCCCTTTATTTCGCCTTGAGAAAAAGGCCACAGGGTGAGGATTTCCAACCTGCCCGCCAGGGAATCGGCCAAGCGCGGCAGGAGTAGAACATCAGCGGAGCCGGTGAGGAGAAAGCGGCCGGGTTGGGGCGAACGATCCACCTCGGCTTTGATGGCAAGAAACAGTTCAGGCGCGCGCTGAACTTCGTCCAAGACGACCTGTCCCTCCAGAGCAGCCAGAAAACCGGCTGGATCGGCGCGTGCCGCCGACAGGACACTGGCGTCGTCGAGCGTCAGATAACGGCTGGGGTGTGTGGTGGAGGCCAAGTGTTTGGCCAGAGTGCTCTTGCCGGCCTGTCGCGGGCCATGGAGGAGGACGACGGGGGTATCGGCGAGGGCGGCGAGCAGGGGTGCGGAGAGGTGGCGAGGGGTCACACTTAGAGGATACACCATCCAGTGGTGGATTTTCAACCACTGGATGGTGCAATTACACCCACTGTGCGAGCTGGACGTCTTGTGAAAACGTATCACTGAAGCGGCCCCCTTCCAGGTTCAGGCCTTATCCGCGACGAGCGAAGGTCGGCAAGAGTGTCGGTCGCAGATCTGGAGACCCACCCCACGGGGGAGTCAGGAACCAAGTCCGAGGAGGGCGGCGCTGGTGGCGCCAGCCGGAGGTCCGGAAGGAGGTAATGCCTCAGAAGGCCTGAAAAAGTCGGCGGACAGGCGAAACCGCCTGTCCCACGGTGATCTAAGTGCGTTGGTTGCAGCGTGGGGCAGGCCGTTTGGCCTGCCACCCTCACCGCCGGAGGGATTTTTTATATCGCGGCGTAGCCGCAACCAAACACCCCAGCGAGCAGCGTCTGCTCTGAGACCGGCCGTGCCGAGGAAATTGACGAGTGCTGTGTCTGGCGCCGCGGGACACTGAAATCATCAATCGTCAATGAGCAAATCGTCAATTGGCCGGCCACACCGCAGGCGCTCAACACACGGAATCTTCCCGCGCCGCCAAGAAATGGGGCTATGGTAGTACACCTCCTCAGTCTCGGGGGCAATGAGGCCAGGCGCGGGGGTGAAAATCGGGGACAGGCAACGGCGTCCACGCGCAAACAACGCTTGGGACGCCGTTGCCTGTCCCCGATTTTCGAGGGAGTTGCGAGAAGTTTCTGGAGAGGCATTACGGAAGGAGGCGGATTTGTGTACACTTTCGGATGGCAGACATCCGAGAATGGAGATTCTCGTTCACTAGTTGAGGGCAATGGCATGTCAAACAGCAATGCATGGGGAATCCTTCTGGTCCTTGCGGGCGTGATTCCGGCTGTGTGCACGGCGCAGACGAAGACATATCCGCTGACGTCGCTCGAAGGCTTGAAACTGCACAACGTCAGCGCGGAGCCGACAACGTACAATGCGCGGAAGGCGATCCGCGTGACTGAGCCTGCCGACCAGAAAGGGCAGGCGGAGGACAGGCTGGTCATCGTGGCGGGCACGGACTTTCAGAACGGGGTGATTGAAGTCGATGTAGCCGGCAAGCCAGGCGCGGGTGCGGTGCAAGCGGCCCGGGGGTTCATCGGGGTGGCCTTCCGGGTGGCGCCTGACGTCTCGAAGTTCGAATGCATTTATCTGCGGCCTACTAACGGACGCGCCGAAGACCAGGTGCGGCGCAACCACTCGGCGCAATACGTCTCCTTCCCCGATTACTCCTGGCCACGGTTGCGGAAGGAGGAGCCGGAGAAGTACGAGACCTATGTGGACCTGGTTCCAGGGGAGTGGACGAAAGTCAAGATCGAGGTCCAGGGCGTGAAGGCGCGTTTGTACGTTCACGGCGTCGAACAGCCCACGCTGCTGGTCAACGACCTCAAGAAGGGCGAGTCGCGGGGCGCGGTGGCACTCTGGATCGGGCCGGGGACCGAGGGGTACTTCACGAACCTGCGGATCTCGCAGTAGCGTTCCGTACGAACGATGCGGCCCGCCGGGAGGGGCGGGCGGGAGGTGGTGAGATGCTAAGGCGAGTGGCTCTTTACGCTGTGGGGTGCTTGCTGCTGCTTGTCCCAGCGGCCTGGACCCAGCAGACCCAGACAATGGATGCGCTTTACTACCAGTGGGAGCCGCCCGTGCTGCGAGCCGGGATGACCCAGACTGTGCGGCTGGAAGTGAAGCTGATCGGCAATCCAACCCAGATCGAGATCGAGGCTCGATCCAACCGGGACCGGAGTGGGGGGCGGGAAGAAGCTGGCGCTACGCGACGACGGCACGGGTGGGGATCGGGTTGCCCGCGACAACATCTGGACGGTAACGCTCGACCCTGCTCAGATCGTACAGGGCCTTCAGGCCGGCGATGTGTTCAGCCGGTTCGTGGGCTTCGTCCAGCACGTTCCCACCTTCATTTTGCCCTGTGGCCTGCCCTGGCGGCTGAACATCTTTGCCCCGGTGGTGACCGAGGACGTGGCGCGCATGGTTGTGAACCGTCCCGCCCCGGACGTCCAGTACACGGCCTACGCAGCCAACATCGTCGATGCGGCCTTCTTGAAGGATGACGCGGCACAATTCACCTATCCCGACATTGCGAAGAAGTTCTACAAGAACTTTCGCGATGACTACGATTTCCTGAACATTGTAGTCTACGGCCGCGTGTACATCGCAAATCGCGGCCACATGGCCGTAAAAAACGATGTCCAGGGAATTGGAATGAACGTCTTCGACACGGCCTCCACCTTCGGCAGCTCCGGCAAGCTCAGGGGCGTTACGGTTTTCCCCAACTTCTCTTTCTTCGACGGAGCGGACTACGCTTACCAGCATGAGCTGGGGCATCAGTGGATCAACGCCCTGAACGTGCCGCCGCTGGACCGCTACAAACCCCACTGGCCGCTGTCGAGCCTGGCTTCGGGAATCATGGGGTTCTCGATCCCGCCCACCAACGAGGGTGGTGAGTTCGCCTGCTACGTGGTGTCGGAGGCGGGTGGGGTGCGGCTGGTGCCGCGGACTGAGGCTCCGGTCTTCACGGATCTCGATCTGTATCTGATGGGGCTTGCGCCGGCCGAAGAGGTGCAGGAGCACATCATTCTGGCCGAGCAGGACGTCAACGCCGTGCTGAAGCTGTGCAACCGCCAGCTCTATAGCGGGGCGGTGACGCGCATGCGCCTGGCGGATATCGTCAGAGTGGCCGGCCCCAGGGTTCCGGCCTATGGGATGGCCCCGCGGCGTTTCAAGGTGGCCACGCTGGTGGTCTCGCCCTCCGCGTTGAGCGACGACGCCCTCGCTCTGGTCAGCTTCTTTGCCCGGCGGGCTGAAGAGACAACGGCGGTGCCCATCCATATGGGCTTCCTAAACACGCTGTCGAAGCCGTTCGCCGTGACCACCAACGGCCGAGGCACACTGGACGCCTCACTGCTCATTGACCCCGCCTCAGTGCCGCAGATTTCCGCCAGAGGAGTCACCAACGCGGCCAGTTTCCTGCCGGGATCGGTCTCGGCGGGAGAACTGGTCACCTTCTTCGGCCTCAAGATCGGATCCGACACGCTCACGCCGTCCCGTTTGGATGCCGCCGGGCGCGTGGCGACAACCCTAGGTGACACCCGCATCTTCTTCGACGGCGTACCGGCGCCCTTGATCTACGTCTTGGCGAACCAGAGTAGCGCCGTGGTTCCCTATGCGGTGGCCGGCAAGAAAACTACGCAGATATGCGTGGAATACAAGGGCGTCCGATCCAACGTTATCGAGGTGGGCGTGGCGCAGGCCGCGCCCGGCATCTTCACCTTGGCGGGCACGGGCACCGGACAGGGCGCCATCCTGAATCAGGACTGGAGCGTCAATGGCCCTTCCAGCGCCGCGGCACCGAAATCCGTGGTTATGGTGTTCGCCACGGGCGAAGGGGCGACCAACCCGGCCGGCGTGGACGGCCGGATAGCGCAGGGTACCCTGCCCAAACCGGTGGCCCCGGTCTCGGTTTTCATCGGCGATGTTCAGGCGCAGGTGCTTTACGCCGGCGCTGCTCCGGGCATGGTGGCCGGCGTGCTCCAGGTGAATGTCCAGGTTCCGGAGAACGCTCCGAAGGGCAACGCGGTGCCGATTAAGCTGGTGGTCGCCGGCATTGCCAGCCAGCCCGGGGTGACACTGGCGATTCAGTAGCACGCTGGCTGGTCCGGGGGAATTGACGGTTGCGGGATTGCCGATTGACGATTGCTGCGCCTGGCGTAGCGGGACACTCCAATCGTCAATCGCCAATGAGCCAATCGTCAATCCTTGTCACTGTTTCTCCAAAACCAGCGTCTGGTCCCCCTCGCCCATGGAGCTGCTGAAGTGCCGTTTGAGAGTGAGGGTCTTACCGTCGGCGGATAACGACATCTTGTCCTGAATCGTGACATCGTTTCCACCAAAGCTGCCCTTGGTATCGATGACTAGCACGTCGCCGTCCCACTTGGCGGTGCTCTTCATCGTGTTGTCGCGGATTTCGTTGGTGGTTTCCTTTCCATCCGTCGAGTAACTCATCTCGTACTCGAAATCGCCTCTCTCGCCGGATTGTTTGATGGCCACCTTCAGGCTGGGATCCTGGTGCGTGATCTTCCCCGTCATGCTGCTGGGGGCGGGCATCTGCCCGAACTCGCTCTTGGATACGTTGACCTTCCAATCGCCGCTGAAGTTGGGTTTGGCGAGCGCCGGGACAGCCAGCAGAATCAGCGCCAGCGCCACTGCAAGATATTTGGCAGAGAACCTCATAATGACCCCTTTCATTGGGACAATCCTGACCCGAGACTCCCGGATTGGGCTGCCGGGTCACTGTCAGTATACATCATCCCATCGACGCTTCCAGCACGGTGGAGCGGGCGAATGGAGCGGAACCTGACAGGCCATGGCCCTGTCCCACCTCGCGGTCATGGCGCGGCGCCGCAGGGCGCATGGTAGCATAGAGACTCAGGCTCCGGGCTTCGTGCAACGGGCGGCTGCGAACCCCGCCAGGTCCGGAAGGAAGCAACGGTAGCGGTGCGGCTCGTGTGCCGCGGATCACCTGGGGCCTGAGTTCTGCCGCGCCTTTTGCATGTACCAGGTATTCGCGAGGAAATACCGGCCTCAAACGTTTGCCGATCTGGTGAACCAGGAACACGTGCGGACCACGCTGGAGAACGCGATCGCGCAGAACCGAGTTGCGCACGGCTACATCTTCTCGGGGCAGCGTGGGACGGGCAAGACCACGGTAGCGCGGATTCTGGCGCGCTGCCTGAACTGCGTGGAGGGACCGGCAACGACGCCCTGCGGGAAGTGCTCGAGCTGCGTGGAGATCGCGGCGGGCAACGCCGTGGACGTCATCGAGATCGACGCGGCCTCCAACCGCGGCATCAACGAGATGCGCGAGCTGCGGGAGAACGTGCGCTACCGGCCGGCGCGGGAGCGCTACAAGGTGTTCATCATCGACGAAGCGCACCAGATCACCAGCGAGGCCTTCAACGCGCTCCTCAAGACGCTGGAGGAGCCCCCGGAGTGGGTGGTTTTCGTTCTGTGCACCACGGAGGCGCACAAGATTCCGGCGACCATTGTGTCGCGGTGCCAGCACTTCAGTTTCCGCTCGATAGACTTCGAAGAGCTGCTGGGGCGGCTGGAGTGGATCTGCCGCCAGGAAGGGATCGAGGCGGACGCCGAGGCGCTCTCGGTGCTGGCGCAAGTGGGGGACGGGAGCGTGCGAGATTCGCTGTCGGCGCTGGACCAGGCCATCGCCTGCTGCGGGTCGCAGTTGAAGGCCGCCGAGGTGAGGGCGCTGCTGGGAGTGTTCTCGCTGGAGGCGCTCCACCAGGTGACGCAGGCGCTCGTGGAATCGAACTCGGCGCGGATGCTAGAGATCGTCGATGAGCTGGTGCGCAACGGGCACCACTTGCAGCACTTCTGCCGGGAGCTGGCGCGCTATTTCCGGAACCTTCTGGTGGCCAAGATTGCGGGCAAGGACACGCGGGCGATTGCGGCCTCGCGGCAGGAGCGCCAGCGGTTTGCGGAGATCGCGGCGTCGTTCTCGGAAGAGGATCTGACGCGCTACCTGCAACTGACCCTGGACCTGTTCCGGGACCTTCAGTACTCGCTGCAACCGCGGCTGCATCTGGAAGTGGGCCTGATCCGGCTGGTGGAAGCGGGCAAGCTTTTGCCGATCGAGGAAGCGCTGGCGAATCTGGGTGCGGGAGGTTCGGGTGCACCGGGGGGCCGGGCGAGTCCGGCCGGCGGGGTGCCGAGCGGGGCGGCCGCGCCGGTGACGCCTTCGCTGTTCGCCGCGCAGGAGCGCGCCAGTCCTGTTGGAGCTGTGCCGGCGCTGACCCAGTGGAAGCAGAAGCTGCACGCGGCGTTTGTGGAGTTGGGAATGACCTATACCGCCGATGCCATCGAGCACTCGCAAGTGATCGAATCCGATGGCGAGCTGCACGTCATCACGCCGAAGAACTTCTCGCTGGCCGTGAAGCCCGAGGAGATCCAAAAGGCGATCGCTCACCTGGGAGGCGGCAGGCGAAAGGTGCGGATCAGCCTGGTGGAGGCGGGCGCGACGGGTCCGGAAGCGTCCGGCGGCACTGGGCAAGTGCAGGAGAGCGACGATGAGGTGACGCGGCGCGCGCTGTCTCACCCGGAAGTGCAGCGCTTCCGCGAGGTGTTTCCGGATGCGGAGATCCGAGCCGTGCGGAATCTGAGGGAATAAGCTTGTAGCTTGTAGCCTGTGGCTTGTGGCTTGTAGTTGGTGCCACGGGCTACAGGCTACAGGCTACAAGCTCTTATAAGGAGTGCAGACGTGAGATTACCGGGCAACGTGCAGACCATGATGAAACAGGCCCAGCAGATGCAGGAGAAGCTGCAAGCCGAGATCGCGCAGATTCGGGTGGAGGCCTCGGCGGGCGGCGGGATGGTGACGGTTCGCATGGACGGCCACAAGAACGTGCTGGGCGTGAAGATCGACCCGGAAGTGGCCGGCGACATCGAGATGCTCCAGGACATGGTGATGGCGGCGTTCAACGAGGCGGCGAAGAAAGTGGACGCCGAGAGCCAGCAGAAAATGAGCGGCATGCTGGGCGGGATGGGGCTGCCGCCGGGACTGTTCTAAGTTATGCCGGATTATCCCGAACCGCTGGCGCGGCTGATCCAGGAGTTCAAGCGACTGCCGGGGATCGGGCAGAAGTCGGCGCAGCGGCTGGCCTTCCATTTGCTGCGGGTGCCGCGCGAGGATGCGGAGCGCTTGGCGCAGGCGGTCCTGGACGTCAAAGACAAGCTGGGGCTTTGCAGCGTGTGCAACAACATCAGCGACAGCGAGCTATGCCCGTTCTGCGGGGATGCGGGGCGGGACCACTCGGTGATTTGCGTGGTCGAGGAGCCGAACAACATTCTGCCGATCGAGACCACGCGGCAGTATTCGGGGTATTATCACGTGCTACACGGGACGCTGTCGCCGCTACGGGGGATCGGACCAGAGCAGTTGAAGATCCAGAACCTGCTGGAGCGGCTGGAGGCGGGCGAGGTGAAGGAAGTCATCCTGGCGACCAACCCCACCGTGGAGGGCGAGGCCACGGCGGCGTATCTCTCGAAGCTGCTGAAGCCGCTGGGGCTGAAGGTGACGCGGATCGCCATGGGTGTCCCGGTAGGCAGCGACCTGGAGTTCGCCGACGAGGTAACCATGTCGAAATCGCTGGAGAACCGGCGGGAGATGTGAGGGGGGCGGTCACTTCAGCAGCTTCCTCAATTCAAGCGGCAACGCCATCAGAATCCTCTCGTATCCGATTCCTCTGGAACGGAGACTGGGGTCGAACAGTCCCCGGACTGGCCTGACCCGGCGCAAAGAATGCCAACGTAGCAATTCGGCTCGATGGGTTTCTGGGCCGTGGTGCTGTGGGTAGTTGAAGCGATTCCGGCTGATGACGTCGCCGGGGCTGACCCCCATACGTCGATTCCCTTATCCATCGGTTTCGTCGTACGTCAATATCGACGTATGATGTCACCTCCGACACGGGGTGGCGGGGCACGTCAGCTAGGGCGGCGCGGCCTCCCTGAGGCCGCCTTGGGTTAGCGCAGCGATTTCGACTTCGATCAGCGTGTTGGCCGGGCGGGGGCTGGCCAGTTCTACCCTGAGGTAATTGTCGCTGAGGGCAATTCCAGCCTGCCGAAGGGTGAGGACCGAGAGTGTTTTGCCCAGCATGGTCTGGCGGAAGGCCAGGTTCTTTCTGGCGGCCAATTCGCGCAGGATGCGGTTGCGGTGCTTGCGGACCGGGATGGGCACCTGGTCGGGGGCAGTGGCGGCGGGGGTGCCGGGGCGTTCCGAGAAGGTGAAGACGTGCAGGTAGGTGAAGGGCAGGCTGTCGATGAAGCGCAGGCTTTCCTCGAACTCCTGGTCGGTTTCACCGGGGAAGCCGACCATGACGTCGGCGCCCGAGGGCGGCTTCGGGCAGGTCATTGGCGGGCCTTGCGGAGGCGGTCCTGGTAGTGGCGGGGATGGTAGCGGCGGTGCATGCGGCGCAGGACGGCGTCGCGAGCCGGACTGGAGGGGCGCATGGACGATGCCGGGCCATGCGGGGCGAAGCCGCCATCAGACTCCAGCAGGTCGTCGGAGAGATCCATGGGTTCAATGGAGCTGAGGCGCAGGCGCTGGATGGGGGTTTCCCGAAGCAGGCGGCAAAGCAAATCGGCCAGGCGCAGTTGGATCTCTGCTTCCCGGCCCCAGCGTCCCAGATTGACGCCGCTGAGGACCACCTCACGGTAGCGGCCGCTAAGATGGCGCATCTGTTCGATCACCCACTCTGGGGGCGCGCTGCGGCTGCGCCCGCGCACCCAGGGGATGATGCAGAACGAGCAGCGGTTGTTGCAGCCGTCCTGGATCTTGAGGTTGGGCCGGGTGCGATCGTCGCAGGCATCTTCAACGGGCGCGGCCAGGAAGTGGCGCTGGGCGGAGATATCGCCCACCTGGATCAAACCGGGGCAAGGGGCGGGGTTTTCCAGAGAGAGGATTTCGGGGATCCGGGCTTTGTGGGAATTGCCGATCACCCAGGCCACTCCGGGGAGGGCGGCGAGTTCTTCAGGCGCCCGCTGGGCGTAGCAGCCGGTGACCAGGATGCGAGCGCTGGGGTTCTCGCGGCGAACGCGGCGGAGGGTCTGACGCACATCTTCATCGGCGGAGGAGGTGACGGTGCAGGTATTCAGGATGACCAGGTCGGCGCGGTGACGCTCAACGGGATGGAAACCCCGGCTGAGCAACTGGGCCTGGAGCGCGGCGCCATCGGCCTGGGTGGCGCGGCAGCCGAAGTTCTGGATGAAGAAACGGCCCACTTAGTTCGATTATAGGGCCTGGGGCGAGGGTTCGGAGGGCGGCTAAAGTTCCGGCGCCGGGCCGCCGATGGAGGAACTGGAGGAAAGCGGGGAGTGGAGCGTCTGCTCTCGCAAGAGGAGATCGACAGCGTCTTTCGCGGACTGAAAGACCAGGGCCGGCAGGAAGATCCCGCCAAGAAAGCGCTGCCCTACGATTTCCGCCGGCCGGACCGGATTGCCAAGGACCAGTTGCGGGCCATTCATCTGCTGCACGACAACTTCGCGCGGAATATGGCCTCCAGCCTTTCGGCCTACTTGCGGGCCTATGTGATTGTGAATTTGGTCTCGGTGGAGCAGCTCTCCTATGTAGAATTCACGCAGTGCCTTCCTTCTCCCACCTGTCTGGTATCGCTGGCCATGAAACCGTTCGACGGCAATGCGGTGCTGGAGCTGAGTCCGTCGCTGGTTTTCCCGGTGCTGGAGATGCTACTGGGAGGGTCGGGGAGGTCCAGCGCGAAGATCACTCGGGAAATCACAGAGATCGAGCAGGTGGTGCTGGACGGGCTGTACCGGATCATCCTGCACGACCTCAAACAGTCTTGGCAGAGCGTCACGCAGATCGACTTCACCATCGAAGCGCGGGAGACCGAGCCGCAGTTGTTGCAGATCCTGGCCCCGAATGAAGCGGTAGTGGCCATCGGGCTAGAGGTTCGCATCGGCGAGAATACGGGGATGCTGAACATCGGGGTGCCCTCGATCACCATCAAGATGCTACGGCAGAAGTTCGACCAGCAGTGGTCGGTGCGGCGGACGGAGTCCACCGAGGAGGAACAGCGGCACACGCTGGCGCTCATCAAGCCGGCCATCGTGCAGTTGGACGCGCGCCTGCAAGGGCCGACCCTGTCAGTGGAGGACCTGATGAAACTGGAGACGGGCGACGTGCTGGCTTTCGACTACTCGATTGACAGGCCGGTGAACATCCTGATCAATGGGACGCCGAAGTTCCGGGGCCAGGTGGTCACCACCGGGCGGAAGAAAGCGTTCGTAATTGAGGAGATGTACAAGGTCGTCGAATAACCGCCGGCTTTCGATCCTCAGCCCGCCTTGCCCAGCATCAGAAGTTCCAGGCACGGGAACTTCCAGCCCGTGCCCGTCGTCTCTATATCGAATCTAGTTCCTTGGAGGAAACGTGCTGAGAGCACTCGGTTGTTTGCTGTTTACTTTGACGTTGACCCTGAGCGCCGCCGATGTGACCGGAAAGTGGTCCGGAAACGGCGAACTCAAGAGGCCGGATGGCACCACGGACGGCGGGCCAATCTACATGGACTTGAAGCAGAACGGACAGGAGGTCACCGGCACGGTCTCGACGGGTGAGGATCGCCAGTGGGCGATTCAAAAAGGCAGACTGGAAGGGCAGAAGCTCAGCTTTGAAGTCTCCACGCCGGACGGCGAGGGTGCCAGGATGTTCAAGGTCGAGCTGACGGTTACCGAAGACGGTCGCCTGGAAGGTACGGTGGAAGCCCAGGACAGCGCCGGAAACAAGATCAGCGGCAAGCTGTCGCTGAAGCGATCCGCCTGAGTAGTCCATCTTGAGGATTGACGATTCGAGTGTCCCGCGGCGCCAGGCACAGCAATCGTCAATTCGCCAATTTCCGCCGGCACGGCCGCTCCGAAAGCAGGCGCCGCTGGCCGGCGACCCTATTAGATCACGCTCCCAACTGTGAGATTTCTGCTGGCTGCCGTCCTCGCCGGAGCGATGTGGCTCCGCTCAACCAGCGAATCCGTTTTCGCCAGCCCGAGAATTGTCCCACTCACCAGTGTTCCCGGCCACCGGCTTTCCCACCCCCGCTCTGGCGGTCTCCCCCGACGGCCAGTGGATCGTCTACCTACAGATGGAGCGGAACAATAGCGACCTCATGCTGGTGGAGAACTTTCGCTGAGTGAGCGCCCGGATGTCTGGACCCAATACTGTTCAGTTAGGCAAAACCGGGACTGACAGCCAATTTCCTGCTTCTGGACATTGGCTGTCTGTCCCAGCGTTTTGCCGCCTTAGCTGAACAGTATTGCGTCTAGACCGAAACCGTCAGCGTGGTTTGGCAGCGCGCCACGGGACGATAGAGCGTGTCGCGCTCCAGAGGTTCGCGTCCCGCCTCGCGAATCAGCCGTAATAACTCGCTACGGCGCAGGGCTTGGCTGGTGGTGGCGCCGGCCTCGTGGGAGATCTTCTCCTCGACCACCGTGCCGTCGATGTCGTCGGCGCCGAAGCGCTGCGCCACCTGGGCGATGCGGGGCGTCATCATCACCCAGTAGGCCTTGATGTGGGGGATGTTGTCCAGCAGCAGCCGCGCCACGGCGATGTTCTTGATGTCCGCAAAACCGGTGGTGGCAGGCAGGCGCCGCAGCGGCGTGTTCTCGGGATGAAAAGCCAGCGGGACGAACGCCACGAACCCGCCCGTCTCATCCTGGAGTGCCCGCAGCCTGAGCAGGTGATCGACGCGGTCCTGGTCGGTTTCGATGTGCCCGTAGAGCATGGTGCAGTTTGAGCGCAGGCCCAACTGGTGCGCCGTGCGCGCCACCTCAAGCCACTGCTCGCCCGAGATCTTGTGGTCGCAGATGATGCGCCGCACGGCTTCGCTGAAGATCTCGGCCCCGCCGCCGGGCAGCGAATCCGCGCCGGCCTGCTTGAGCCGCTCCAACGTCTCCCGGACGGAAATTCCACTGCGCTGCGCCAAATAGGCGATCTCGACCAGAGTGAAGGCCTTCAAGTGCACCTGGGGAAAGCGTTCCTTTAGCCCCCGGAGCATCTGGCAGTACCAGTCCAGGGTCAGCTCCGGATGCATCCCGCCCACGATGTGAAACTCGGTGACCTCTTCGGTCCAGCCTTTCCCCGCCGTCTCGAAAACCTGCTCCAGCGACATGGTGTAGGCCCGCGGGTCTCGAGCCGTCTTGCCGAACGCGCACAACCGGCAGCTCGCCACGCACACGTTGGTCGGGTTAATGTGCCGGTTCACGTTGAAGTAGGTGACGTTGCCGTGCAGTTTCTCGCGGACCAGGTTGGCCATGTAGCCCAGCGCCAGCAAGTCGGAGGTCCGATAGAGCAACAACCCATCGTCGCAACCCAAACGGACTCCTGCCTTGACTTTCTCCAGGATCGGATGGAGGCGCTGGTCTTCTATAACGAGTTCCATAGGAGAATGTCGGCCGCCCAGAACACAAAGAATAGCACGCTGACGTAGCCATTCACGACGAAGAAGGCCGCATTGACCTTCGAGAGATCGTGAGGCTTCACCAGGCTGTGCTCATAGACGAGCAAGGCCGCGACCAGGGCCACGCCGGCCAGGCTCAGCGGGCCCAGGCGCAGCGTGTAGAGGAGCGCCAGCAGGCACCCCAGCATGGCCACATGGAACAGGCGGGAGATGCGCAGCGCTCCGGCAATTCCGAAGCGCCTGGGATAACTGAACAGCCCCACCTCGCAGTCGAATTCGTAGTCCTGGCAGGAGTAAATGATGTCGAAGCCCGCCGTCCACAACATCACCGCAGCCGTCAGCCAGAGAATCCGCGCATCCAGCGATCCCCGGATGGCGATCCACGCTCCCGCCGGGCCGATCCCCAGGCAGAGTCCCAGCAGCAGATGCGAAAACGAGGTGAAACGCTTGGTGTAGGAATAGAAGAACAGGACGGCTAGAGCCACTGGGGCCAGCCGGAGGCAAAGCGGGTTCAAAGCGCGCGCAGCCAGCAGGAACACCAGGCTGGAGCCGGCCACAAACCCCCAGGCAAACGTTTTCGACAGCAGGCCCGCCGGGAGGTGTCGCGAGCGCGTCCGCGGATTGCGCGCATCCAGATCGGCGTCCAGGAGGCGGTTGAAGGACATGGCCGCGGATCGCGCTCCCACCATGGCCACCACGATCCACAGCAGCTTCCAGCCCAGGCCCGCCTCGGAAAACCCGCCTTCCCGAATGGCCAGCAGCGCGGCCGTGCCCGCAAAGGGCAGCGCGAAGAGGGAGTGCTCGAACTTGATCATCTCCAGCGTCAGCCGCAGGCGCTTCCAGAAATGCTTCATGGGTTGGTGGCCTGCTAGTATTTTATTTCATGCGCTCCCTCTGGCCCTTCGCTTTGTTGCTGCCGCTGTTGGGCTGCGGCAGCAAACCCACCGGCGTGGAGGAGTTCTACACCCGGATCGTGACGCTTCCGAGGGGGCAACAAGTCCGCGCGGAAGTGCTCACCAACCCCACCGACATGATGCGTGGCATGATGTTCCGGGATTCGCTGGCTCCCGACCGGGGCATGCTGTTCATGCACCCCAGCCCCGGCCTGTATTCCTACTGGATGTACCAGGTGCGCATTCCCCTGGATATTATCTGGCTGGACACCAGCGGCCGCATCGTCGAGATCTCCGCCAACACCCCGCCCTGCCGGACGAAAGCCAGCCAATGTCCCAGCTACGGCGGCCAGGAGAAATCCCTGTTCGTGCTGGAGCTGGCCGGGGGCATGGCCGACAAGTACGGCCTGCGGCTGGGTGATCTCATCTCCTTCTGATATCCTCAAATTTGGCTTGTGGCTCGTAGCTTGTAGCCAGTCGGCATCGACAGCCTACCAGCTACAGGCCACAGGCTACAGGCTACAACCGACTTTATGGACCCGGAACAATTGCGATCCTTGCTGGAACAGGTGCGCTGCGGGGCCGTGGATGTGGACGCGGCTCTGGAGCGCATGCGTCACATGCCCTTCGAGGACCTGGGCTTTGCCAAGGTGGATCATCACCGCGCGCTGCGCCACGGCATGCCGGAAGTGATCTTCGCCAAGGGAAAAACGCCCGAGCAGGTCTGCGAGATTGCGGCCCGCCTGCTGGAGAAGTCCCGCAACATGCTCATCACCCGCACCGACCCGCCCACCGCTGCCCGTGTGCTGGAGCGCTTTCCCCAAGCCGAGCATTTCCCGCTCTCCGGCGCCCTGCGCGTGTGGGGCGACCGGACCATTTACGGCAAAGGGACCATCGCCGTGATCTCGGCCGGTACCAGCGACATCCCGGTAGCCGAGGAAGCTCAGGTCACCGCCCAGGTCATGGGCAACGAGGTCGAGGCCATTTACGACATCGGGGTGGCCGGCATCCACCGCCTGATGAGCAACCGGGAACGGCTCATGGCCGCCAGGGTGGTAGTGGTGTGCGCGGGCATGGAGGGCGCCCTGCCCAGCGTGGTGGGCGGCCTGGTTTCTTGCCCCGTCATCGCGGTGCCCACCAGCGTGGGCTACGGCGCCAGCTTCCACGGCCTGGCGGCTCTGCTGGCCATGCTGAATAGTTGCGCCAGCAACGTCACGGTCGTCAACATCGACAATGGCTTCGGCGCCGGCTACGTGGCCAGTCTAATCAACCGCTTGTAGCGCCTGTGCGCTTTGAGCTAAGGCGCGGGACTCGGCTTGCTGGAGGAACAGATACAGCCCGAACAGCGGCTGGGGAGCGCCGTGCCCCCAGCGGCTCACCTTCCACTTGGCGCGCAGGTATTGCACGTGAGGGTGCTCGGACAAGTCCAGCAACATCTGGTAGGCGCCGCAGTAGAACTTCTGTGGGAACGAGAGGAGCGGTTTAGCGCCCCAGTCGGCCTGATCCGCCGAGCCCCAGATGGAGACATCCACGCTCTGTTGTTCGATGATGCGGGTGATGCCCAGCGTCAGCAGTAGCCACTTGCCCTGCGCCGGCCCCAGGCTGATATCCGGGCCGGTGCCGTCCTCTCGAATGATCGCCTCTGGTATCAGGAAAGTCGGCAGCATGCGCTCGCTCCGGGAAGCCGCACCTTCATCGCAACCGCCTCAATCGTGCTCCGGCCTCTTCTAGAGTCTCACATTTTTTCGAGAAACAGAAGCGCACGAGCTGGGCGCCGTCCTTGGCATCGGCGAAGAAACTCGATCCTGGTACGGTGGCCACTCCGATCTGCTCGATGAGGTGGCGGACGAACTCCACGTCGTTGGGGAATCCGAAGCCGGAAATATCGGTCATCACGTAGTAAGCCCCGCGCGGCTCGAAACACCGGAAGCCCGCGGCTTCGAGCAACGGGAGCACGCAGTCCCGCCTCTGGCTATACTCCTGCGCCAACTGGCGGTAGTATTCCTGGGGCAGGGAAAGGGCCAGCGCCCCGGCTTGCTGGAGGGGCGCCGCAGCGCCCACTGTGACGAAATCGTGCACTTTCCGGATGGAGGCCGTCAGGTCGGGCGCGGCCAGCACCCAGCCCACCCGCCAGCCGGTCACCGAGTAGGTCTTGCTCATGCTGTTCACCAGAACCGAGTGGTCTGCGCATGCCGGGCAGGGTCATGATGGGAATGTGCCCGGCGCCGTCGTAGAGAATGTGCTCGTAGATTTCGTCGGTGATCGCCAGCGCGTCGAATTCCTGGCAGAGTTGCGCGATCAGCTCCAGTTCCGGACGCGAGAAAACCTTGCCGGTGGGGTTGTTGGGGGTGTTGACGATGATGGCCTTGGTGCGTGGCGTGAAGGCCTGCCGCAACTCGGCTGGATCGAAGGTCCACTCAGGCGGCCGCAGCGAGACCATTCGCGGGACGGCGCCGCACAGCTCGGTATCCGGCCCATAGTTCTCGTAAAAAGGCTCGAACACGACTACTTCGTCGCCCGGGTTGATCACCGCCAGCAGGGAGGAGATCATCGACTCGGTGGCCCCGCAACAAACCGTGATCTCGCGCTCGGGGTCGAGCTCCAGCCCGTACCAGCGGCGATACTTGGCCGCAATGGCGTCGCGTAAGGGTTTGGCGCCCCAGGTGATCGCATACTGATTGAAATCCGCGGAAATGGCCTGCCGGGCTGCTTCCTTGATCGCCTCCGGCGCGCTGAAATCGGGAAAGCCCTGCGCCAGGTTGACCGCCCGGTGCTCCAGTGCCAGCCGCGTCATCTCCCGAATGACGGACTCTGTGAAGTTGACCGTCCGCGCGCTCCGAAAGCGCTCCCGCAGGCTGACCCGTTCGAATTCGTCCATTGATTCATGATACGGAACAAATCCGCCTCCATTCGCGTCTTCTGACAATCGGGAGGATACTTCGGCCCCATGTTCTGCACAAAATGCGGTATTGAGCTAAGAGAAGAGGACCGCTTCTGCGGCCGCTGCGGCGGCCCAACGCGGGAAGGCTACGCGCCGCCCTACGGCAGAGCTGCGGCGCGGTTAAGTCGGCCCATGGATCAGAAGAAAATCGCCGGCGTGTGCGCCGGATTCGCGCGCTATCTGGATGTGGACGTGACCCTGGTCCGCATCCTCTGGCTGGCCGTGGCCATCAGCACCGGCGCGGGCTTTATCGCTTACCTCGTGGCCTGGATCCTGATGCCGCGCGACTATCCCAGGGCGGCCGCGCAGTGCTGCCAGCCCGCCAGCCAACCCGGATAATCACAAATTCCCGGCCCGCCTCACGGCGCCAGGTTCATGCGGCGGAGCAGGTCGGTGAAGCGGGGGTCGGAGCGAAGCGGGTCGAACAGTGGAGTGGCTTTCAGGGACCAGAGAAATACATCTCGTTCCTTTCCGGCGCCTGTCTGGGGTGGATGGTCACCCCGATCACCGTAACGTACTTCTGTAAGAGTGCCACCTCCGCTGGAGACCCCTGCCCCGCAAGAGGTCACGTCTTCTGCTCGGGATGGGGCCGTGCGCCAGCTTGTAGTAGTGATCACCGGTGATCGGCCGCCCGAAACTCGAACCTGATCGCTGCCACCTTTCTTCGCCTCGCGAACGCTGCCCTCTCGACTCGCCGGAACAGGGGTTTCTTGCCTCTTGTCCCTTGCCGCCGGCCGGAGTGCTCACCCTACGGCATCGAATAGCCGGGGCGGGCATTTCGCCCTCCATGGCGACTCACCGTCAACCTCCTGTCAATCGGGCTCTTGAAGGCTTTTCACCAGCTCTTCGAATGCTACGGCTGACAACGGCAGCCTGGCCGTTTTGAGCCCAACACCAACGTGAAGGACCGTCATCGTCCGCCAGCCCCCCAACGCCTCTCAGCGGCAAGGGCCTCCCAAGGAGCAGCCTGACCGGACGCGGAAGTAGTCGGGGATGAGGGAGGTTCAGTGTCGCCCTAAGATCTGTCTGACTTCCGTCCGACGGGCCCAGGAATACCAAGGGCCAGCCTTCCGGGTCGCTCGTGAGTCTATGAACCCCTGGTGCGGAGAGGGGGACTTGAACCCCACGGGATTGCTCCCGCTAGCAGCTCAAGCTAGCGCGTCCCGGAGTTCGGGAGTCAGGAACCACTCTCCGTGATCCCGAATCTCCCGATACATGGCATCCGGTGCCAGGTCCAGGTCTCCGGGCCACGCAACCGCACCATGGTCAACGAACACTTGCGCAAACCGCTGCGGATCGCGGAGGGGTTCGAACACGCCCGTGAAATAGCCAGGTGCAAAGCGCACCCGGCCGCTCAGGCCGTCGGCGAAGCGGACGAACAGGCTCCCACCCGGTCCAGCCTTTACCTCGACGACATCCCAGTACATCGGAGATCTTCTCCTCCAGTCATCATCTCTCAGCCTACACCAAAGGCTCGATCCTGAGGGGCTGCTGTTGGTTTCGGCACCGGCGCCAGTTCTCCAACAGTTCCGCCTTGTGGAGCTCAGCCCACGCCAGAACCAGTTCCAGCGCTCGACGCGGCAGGTCTCCCTCCAGTACCCGCAGCCGTTCAATGTCAATCGTCGCTTGGAACTCGCTCTAGAGCGCATGGAAGTGGGCCGGCGGGTGATCATCGAAGAACATCCGGATCAAGATTCCGTAGAAAGCGCTGATCGTTGGCATATGCGCGTGTCAATGACACCGAACCGGGCACCCCGATGGTGGTGACCGCTACCAGTTTTAACGGCCACGGGAGTGGCAAGACCCTCAGGCCAAGCTTGGGGGCTGTCTTGGAGGAGGGGCGCAGCCCGGTGAGAACCCCTGGTGCGGAGAGGGGGACTTGAACCCCCACGGGATTGCTCCCGCTAGCACCTCAAGCTAGTGCGTCTGCCAATTCCGCCACCTCCGCATACCTGACCCGATATTACTTGGGGGGCGTGGCTGGTTTCGGTGCCGGAGCCTGCGGCTGGCCGGGTCCGGGAGGAGGCGGAATGTCCAGCGGAATGGTCCGCGAGGCGCCCGTGCTCTCTTCCGTCAGCGTGACCGAAGGCTTGGGGGTCGGCACGCCCGGCAAAGCCGGCACGGCCGGCTGTCCCTTGCCCGCGCCCGGCGCGGTCTGCTGAGCCCTAGCTGGCTGCTTTTCCAGCACCGTGTGCCCCACCCCGGAACCGCGCGTCGCCATGATCGCCAGCACCAGCGAGGTCACCATGAACAGCCCGGCCGCAATCGTGGTGGCCTTCGAAAGAATCGTGGCCGACCCGCGCGGCCCGAATGCGGTCTGCGAACCCATGCCGCCGAAGGCGCCCGCTAGGTCCGCGGCCTTGCCGCTTTGCAGCAACACCACGACCACCAGGAAAAAACAAATCAGCACGTGAATGAGTGTCAATACAATAACCATACTCTTCCAGTTGAAACAGCGGATTACCCGCGCGGCCGAATCCTCCGCAGCTCACTATCAGTATAGTACAGATCCTGCACCGCCCAATCTGACCTCCCGCCGCGGACAAGCGAGTGGGGCAGGTCCCCGACCTGCCCGCCCGGGCCCACGGCATCAACCTGACCACTTTTGCCTTTTGCCCTTTGCCTTTTGATTTTCCTTCCGCTCCTGCCCTGTAGTTACAACAACTTACATCCAGGCCTGCACCTCCCTCCGTGTACCCCCCAAGCGTCATCGAGGACCCGCCATGCATCCCATCACCGGCCTCATCTCACCCGCGAATATCCCCTCCCACCGCGCACTATTACTTGTACCCCTTGGAGGAGATGTGGCCTTGCGCCTGGGCTGCTTGACCGGGCTCGCCTGTTGCATGCTTTGGTCCCAGCCCCCTGACCCCACACGGCAGCTCTTGGAGAGAGCCTACGACGCCCTGCGCGCCAAGGACTACGCCCAGGCCATCGGCTGGTTCGGCAAAGCCATCCAGGCGGCCCCGCGCGGGCCGATATCCGCAAGGACTTGGCCTACGCCTATCTGAAAGTCGGCGAAACCGAGGCCGCCCGCGACCAGTTCGCCGAGGCCATCCGCCTGAATCCCGACGACTGGCACGTCAGCCTCGAGTACGCCTTCCTCTGCTATGAGACCAAGCAGCGCGCCCAGGCGCGCCGCACCTTCGACCGCATCCGCAAATCTGGCGATGCGGCCTCGCGCGCCAAGGCCGAAGAGGCCTTCCAGAACATCGACCGCCCCCTGGCCGAAGGCATCCGGCGCTGGTCGCAAGCGCTGGCTGAGGCTCCGGACAACTTCAGCGCGCACCAGGAACTGGCCATGCTGGCCGAGCAGCGCGACGAGTTGGAACTGGCCGCCGAGCACTACTGGAAGGCCCTCCAGTTGCGGCCCGCCGAGCAGTCCCTGCTGCTGGATCTGGGCCGCGTCTGGACCGCGCTGGGCAGAACCGAACAGGCCCGCGGCGCCTATCTGGCGGCCCTCCAGTCTTCCCAACCCCGCGTCGCGGAGGCGGCCCGCGAGCTTCTGCCGGCCCGCGATCGAACCGCAGCGCCCCCCGGCGCGCTGGAGGAGCTGGTCAAGGGCTCCGGGACGCCCCGCGAGATGGCCCGCTTCGGCGCCAGAGAAATGGCTGAACGAAGCTACCGCGCCGGCTACCTCAACGACGCGCTCCGCTACCTCAAGACTGCACACGAAGCCGACCCGGCGGATTTCTCGGTCATGCTCAAACTGGGCTGGACCTACAACGCCCTGCATCAGGACCAACAGGCCATGCGCTGGTTCAATATGGCGCGCCGAAGCCCGGAGGCGGCCATCGCCGCCGAAGCCGGCAAGGCCTACCGCAACCTCCGGCCAGCCCTGGCCCGCTTCCGGACCACGGCCTGGGCCTTCCCCTTCTATTCCTCCCGCTGGAGAGACGTCTTCTCTTACGCACAGGTGAAGACGGAACTCAGGCTGGGCCGGCTTCCCTTCCGGCCCTACGCCTCGACCCGCTTCGTCGGCGATACGCGCCGCACTACCGGGGAAGCCCTGCCCCAGTACCTTTCCGAAAGCTCCTTCCTGCTGGCCCTGGGCCTGGCCAGCTCAGCCTGGCGCGGCCTGACGCTGTGGGGCGAGGCCGGGACCGCCGTCAGCTACCTGGGCCGGCAGAATACCGGCCGCATGAAACCGGACTACCGCGGTGGGGCGGCCTTCAGCAACGGTCTGGGCCAGAAGTTGGGCGGGCGCGAGCCGGGCCTGTTTTTCGACACCAACGCCGACGGCGTCTTCGTCAGCCGCTTCCAAAATGACTTCCTCCTGTACTGGCAGAACCGGTTCGGATACACCCTGCCGCCCCTGCGCGGTCTCCAAACCCAGCTCTGTTGGAACGGCAATCTCACTGCCGATCTCCGGCGCCAGTACTGGGCCAATTTCGCCGAGTTCGGCCCGGGCATCCGGTTTCGCTTTGCTGCCATGCCGGAGTCGCTGACCTTCTCGGTCAGCCTGCTGCGCGGCGTTTACACGCTGAACCGGGACAACCCGCGCCGCCCCAATTTCTTCGACCTGCGCGCGGGATTCTGGTATGCCATCACGCGCTGAGCTATTGCCGGTCGCACTGCTTCTGTCCATTGCCACCGCCCAAGCCGCAGAAGGTGTGAAAGAATCGGCGGACAGGCGAAACCGCCTGTCCCACGGTGATCTCAGTGTCTTGGTTGCAGCGTGGGGCAGGCCGTTTGGCCTGCCACCCGCACCGCCGGAGCGTTTTTTTCACGCCTTCTCAGGCACGCCTTTGAAATTCCGCGTCCTGGGCAGCGAGCCGGGTCCCTGGCCGCAAATCCTCTCCTCGGTTGGCTTTCAGCCCGATGCCGGCGCCTCGGCCGAGATCTTTGTCCTCCGGGCCCCCGCAGCCGGTTCCCAGGCTCAGTGGCTGGCGCGGGTCCAGCAGGGCGCCTTCCTGATCCTGGAAGGCCCCTCCCAAATCGCCGAGGGGCTCGGCTTTCGCGCCGGGCAGCAGCGGGTCCGGGTGCAAAACGTACAGGACACGCGGCGCCCCAAGCTGCCCATCATCTGGGAAGAGGCCCTCGACTTACCAATCTTCGAGCTGCCGGAATCGGCGCGCGTCTTCGCCCGCGAGAGATGGGATGGCGCGCCGCTGATGGCCGGGTTTCGGCAGGGCTTGGGCGCGGTCTTGTGGGTGGCCACAACTCCGGGACGGAATGGGTTCGAGCGCTTCCCCTACCTGCTGCACGCCCTCTGCGATCTGGGACTGGAAGCCCCATTCCGTTCCCGGCGTTTGTGGGCCTTTTTCGACTCCTCCTACCGCGCCCGCGTGGACCTGGACTACTTTGCCGCGCGCTGGCGCCAAGCCGGCATCGCTGCGCTGCACGTCGCGGCCTGGCATTTCATCGACTCCCAAAAGGACGCCTACTTGCGCGAGCTCATCGAGAGCTGCCATCGCCGCGGCATCCTGGTCTACGCTTGGCTGGAGTTGCCGCACCTCAGCGAAGGATTCTGGAGCGCTCATCCCGAATGGCGCGAGAAAACTGCCCTGCTCCAGGACGCCCACCTGGACTGGCGCAAGCTCATGAACCTCGCCAGTCCCCAATGCCAGCGGGCCGCAGTCGAGGCGGTCCGGCAGATGGTCGAGAAGTTCGACTGGGACGGAATCAATCTCGCCGAACTCTACTTCGAGTCGCTGGAAGGGGTTTCGAATCCCGCCCGCTTCACGCCCATGAACGACGACGTGCGTCGCGAATTTCGCCAGAGGCGTGGTTTCGATCCGCTCGAGCTGTTCCAGCGCGGCTCCCGCAGACACCACTCCAGAAACGCCGACGGCCTGCGCGCTTTCCTGGACTACCGCGCCGAGCTGTCCCGCCGCATCCAGACCGAATGGATCGCGGAGCTGGAAGCGATGCGCCGCGCCAAGCCCGACCTGGAGGTGGTGCTGACGCATGTGGACGACTGTTTCGATGCTCGCATCCGGGACTCGATCGGCGCCGACGCCGCCCGTATTCTGCCGTTGTTGGACCGGCATGATTTCACCTTCCTCATCGAGGATCCCGCCACGGTCTGGCACCTGGGGCCGCAGCGCTATGGCGAGATCGCCCGGCGCTACCGCATGCTGACGCGCCGCACCGAAAAACTGGCCATGGACATCAACGTGGTCGAGCGCTACCAGGATGTGTATCCCACCAAACAACAAACCGGCACCGAATTGTTTCAACTGGTTCACCAGGCCTCCCAGTCCTTCCCGCGCGTGGCCCTGTACTTCGAGAACTCGATCCTGCCCCCCGACCTGCCGCTGCTGCCCTCCGCGGCCGCCGTAGTGAGCCGCGCCGAGCAAATCGGTTCCAGCCTGGCCGTCGATTCGCCGTATGGCGTGGGAATCCCCTGGAAAGGATCGGCCCTGGTGAACGGTCGGCTTTGGCCGGCCTGCGACGGCTCGACGTTGTGGTTGCCGGCGGGTCCCCAGGTGATCGAGGCTGCCGCGGCCCAAGCCCCGGTGCGCCTCCTGGACTTCAACGGAGACCTCAGAACCGCCAGCAGCCGCACCGACGGCCTCGAGTTCGCCTACCAGAGTTCTTCCCGCGCCCTGGCTGTGCTGGACCGGCGGCCCGTGCGCCTGGAAATTGATGGAGCCGAACAAACCCTCGCGCCTGTCCTGCTGGAGCGCGCAGAGAGCGCCCGCCTCACTTACACGCTCCGCTTGCCCCGCGGCCAGCACCTGGTCACCATCCGGACCGAGTGAGGCAGCCCCCCTCTGGTTGCGCAGGCGCAGCCGTTTCCGGTATAACGAGGCCGTGAATCCGGCCGAGTTCGCCAACATCGCCAGAGCGGAGCAGCAGCTCTGGTGGTACCGCGGCATGCGGCGCATCCTGTTCGCCGTGCTCGATCCCATTGTGGCGGCACGGCCCATCGAGCGGGCGCTCGAGGCCGGCTGCGGCACCGGCTATTTCGCGCAGGTCCTTCACGAGCGGTATGATTGGCGGGTTTGTCCGGTGGACCTGGGGTGGGAAGGCCTCCAGCACGGGCGGCGGCTCGGGGTCAAGCGGCTGGCGCAGGCCGACCTTGCGGCCTTGCCCTTTCCGGCGCGTTTTTTCCAAGCCGTGCTCTCGCTGGATGTGCTGGCGCACTTCCCCCGGGGAGAAGAAGAGCGAGCCGTAGTGGAGCTGGCGCGCGTGCTGGCACCGGGAGGGATCCTGATTTTGCGAGTTTCGGCTTTGGACATTCTGCGCAGCCGCCATTCGCAGTTCGTCCGGGAGCGGCAGCGCTTTACGCGCAAGCGGCTCGTCGAGCTGGTCGAGCGCCACGGGGTCCGCGTGCTGCGCTCCACCTACGCCAACTCGCTTCTGCTCCCGGTGGCGCTGGCAAAGTTTCGAATCTGGGAACCGCTGCTCCGCAAACCCCCGGCAAGCGGAGTGGCCCCCGTGCCGCGGTGGCTCGACCGGTTGCTCTACCTTCCTCTGGCCTGGGAATCCGTGTGGCTGGGCGCAGGTTTGAGCTTCCCACTGGGGCAATCGGTGATTCTGATTGGAGAGAAGACCGCCTGAGCGCTGCTCAGAACACCCACTTCAGCGCGAGCTGAATCTGCCGCGAGGTGGTGGCAGTTTCGGTGATGCGGCCCGCGGAGCCGACCCGGTCCAGAGTGCTGGTGAACAAGGTCAGCACCGATGGGATCTGGAAGTTGGGATGGTTAACGATATTGAAGGCCTCCACGCGGAGCCGCACGCTGTGGCGTTCCGTGCCCCACAGGACTTTGTGCAGCGCCACATCCAACGTCCCCAGACCCGGACCTTCGAGCACGTTCCGGCCCAGGTTGCCGTACATACCCGCGGGTGGCAGCGCGAAGGCGTAGGGATCGAACCAGCGCTGCGGGTCGCCCAGGATTACCTGGGCACCGGGCGCGGCAGCGTACATAGGCCGCTGCCCGGGATCGGGGGTGGCGCCTCCGGTGAGGCGGCCGCGATCAAACCCCACGGTCGGGTTGAACGGCGGCCCGGTCTGCGCTTGAATCAGGCCTACCAGTTCCCAACCCCCCAGAAGCCTGCTAGCCACGACGCCCCGGGCTTGCGGAAGCGCCCACGCAAAGTTGCCGCCGAAGCTGTGACGCAAGTCGAAATCCGAACGCCCGCGATTCAACCTGTAGTTGAACATGGTCGGGGTGCCGTCGCTGTTCAAGAAATCCCCGCTCGCGGCGTTGCTGGTGTTGTCGAGCGACTTGCTCCAGGCATATTTGACCTGAAAGCGAAAGCCTCCCCGCCAGCGGCGCTCCAAGCCCGCCTGGAGACCGTGGTAGTAGGAGTCGAACTGCGTGCGCCGTATCCGGATGCGGCCAAATGCCGGGTTAAGCCGCAGAGCGTTCTCCGGAAAGAACAAGCGTCCGTCGGGGAGAATCTCCGGGCGGCTGGGATTGGCCTCCGCCAGCAGCCCGGGGAGATGAATTCCGCGTGAGCCGGCGTAACCGAGCTGGAGCACGGTATCTCGAGCCAGTTCCTGTTGCACCAGGAACTGAAACTGCGCCAGGTAGGGTTGCTGCACATAGTAGTCCAGCATGTCCGGCGAGTTCACCGGCGGGGCGTCTTGGGCCGCCTGAAGCAGATTGGGAAATGCCGGCCGGCTCACGCTCAACAGCGTGAAGAAGGGTGGCACGCGCACGCCGGCTACCACCAGCTCGCGCGTGCTGATGAGGTCAAGAAAAATGCCGGCCCCGGCGCGGATCACGGTCTTGCCGGAACCGAAGGGCAGGAAGGCCAGGGAGGCTCGGGGAGCGAAGTTGGTTCTGGAAGGATTGTCGAACAGCGGCCCGCCAACAGCGAAAGCGCTGTCACGCAGGTAGTCCCGGAGCGTGGCGATCTTGCCGTTGACCTCAGCGGGCGTGGAATAGGCTTCGTATCGCACGCCCAGCGTGGCGCTGAGACGCGGGCCGGCGCGGAACTCGTCCTGGGCGAATCCGGTAAAGAGGTTCTGCCGCCAGCCTCGGACCGCGTCTGAGCCCGGCGCCATCACGTCTCCCGAACGCGCGCGCGCCTGGAGGAAGTCCGCCAGAGAGCTGAACGAGTAAGTGCCTTTGGCGTTGCGATCCGATCTCTGGTTGAACTGCACGCGGTCGAAAGCGCCACCCAGCCGGACCGCGTGCGCTCCGCGGATGTGCGTCAGCGCGTAGTTGAACTGAGAATCGTTGATAACGAAGCGCCGGGGCATGAGCGCCACGCTGTCGCCCAGTGCCCCGCCCAAGCTGGTCACCCCGGCGCTCATCGAGATGTTTCCCAGCGGCTGGCCCGGCACGAACGACATCGAAGCGGGGATGGAGCCGAGCTGGCCATTGCTCTGACTGTTCCACACCCGGCTGACCCCTGCCCGCAAACTGTGAATGGTGTTGGGAGACTGGATGAACTGCGTCTCAGTGTGCAGAAAATGATAGCGGGAATCATCGCGGAAGGAGAAAACCTCCAAACGGTCCGGCCGGTTGGTCAGGGCGTCGTCAAAGGTGTAGCGGGCCGCGTGGCGCAGCCGGCTCGAAGAAACGACGTCCAGCTTGCCGGTGGCATAGTCTTCGCGCGAGGACGTGATTCCCTCGGTGATGAATTCGCCGGTTCCGTCGCCATAGTCGCGCCCGTTAGGCAGCGGATAGAGGTTCAGGTAGGGCACGACCTGCGGCGCAACTGCAACCGTGAGCCCCGGCAGGCGGCCCTGGCGGGCTTCGGCCGTGGGCGTCACCGCGCGCAGAGTCTGACCGGAAGTTGGCCGGACGCCCTCGTAGTTGGTCAGCAAGAACAGCCGGTTACGGCGCAGGGGCCCGCCCAGCAGCCCGCCGAACTGGTTCTTGCGGAGCGGCGGGATCTTCTGGTCGGCCGGATCGAAGAAGTTCTTCGCGTCCAGCGCGCTGTTGCGCAGAAACTCGTAGGAGCTGCCGTGCCACTGGTTGGAGCCCGACTTGGAAACGGCCATAAAGGCCGCACCGCCGCCGCGCCCGTACTCGGCGTCGAAGGGGCTCGCGACCAACTGTAATTCCTGGATGCCCTCCAAGCCCAGCGACCTGCCGGCGGCGCTGCTGGGGGCCGCGGCCGTGGCGTCGTTGATGTAGATCCCGTCCATGCGGAAGCTGTTCTGATTGGGACGCGCGCCGTTTACCGAGACGCGGGTTCCGAAACCGGTGGCCAGGCTCTTGAAGGCGGTGGTAGCCACCGTGGCGCCGGGCTGCTGGGAGGAAAGATCGAACAGGTCCCGGCCGTTGAGCGGGAGCGACTCCAGTTTCCGCTGCTCGATAAACCCTCCCCAGTCCTTGGGGGCGGCGCTCACCAGAGGAGCTTCGCCGGAGACCACCACGCTGTCGTGCATCTCCCCCAATTGGAGGAGGAAATCGACGCGCACCGAGCGGCCGGCAAGCAGCTCGACTCCGCGGCGCATCTCACTGCGCAGGCCGGCGTGAGAAGCCTCGATCTCGTACCGGCCGGGCGCCAGTCCGGGCGCCAGGTACCAGCCCCGCTCGTCGGTGCTGAGCCGGCGCTCGGCTCCGGTCCCGGTTTCCAGGATGCGCAGGGCCGTGTCGGGCGCCGGCATGCCCGCCGGGTCTCGCACCACGCCTTCGATCTGACCGGTGGTCTGCGCGATCATTCCGCCGGTCAGTAACAGCAATGAGAAAAGCAAGGTGCTAGCGCGCATGGACCCTCTTGAGAAAGCGATCATCCACGATTTCCGACGCCTCGACGCGCCGCGGGATGAACTTGTTCCGCGCGGCCCAGTCAGCGAACAGCCGCAAGCTGTTCAGGTCGATCGCGCCGTCCAGAGCGAGGGCGTTGCGGCAGGTGGCGAGGAATCGTTGCGCGTCCAGGCGGTTGGCTCTGGCGTACTCTTCCGTGAACCGGGGCGTGCGGCCGCGCGCGAATTCGCGCGCACCGCGCAGACATGCGGAGAGGAACCGCGCGCCGGTGTTCGGATCGGCCTCCATCAGAGTCCGGCCGAAGAAAATGAAAGTGTACTGAAAGTTGGGGTAGAGCCACGCCAGCCCGGGCGTATGCACCATCTCGGCAGACAGCGACGCGAGGTCGCGAGCGAAGTCGTCTGTACCCATGATGGCGTCCACGCTGCCGCCCAGTAAGGCGGCTACGTTCTGGCTGAAATCCAGACTCACGGTGGTCACGTCCTTCCTGGAGAGCCCGGCGCGCGACAGGTGGGCGTCCAGCGCAAACTGGGCCAAGCCGATCATCGGCCCGGTGGCCACGCGTTTGCCTTTCAATGGCGCGGCGTCCGCCAGCCCGTGCGGAAAGGTCCTGCGCAGTCCGTAAATGGCGCCCACGTTCCCACAACCGGCCTCGGCGATCTCCCAGGCGGCCACGATCCTGAGCGGAAGCCCCTTGAGGACGGCATTCAAAAAGGAAGTGCTGAGGGTACTGACGTAGACATCCAGCTTGCCGCCCGCCAGCAGGGCCCAGGCATTCGCCTGTCCTCCGGATTCCAGGATTTCCAGCTCAAGACCGGCCTCCTGGAAATAGCCCAGCTCATCTGCCAGGTGGAGGCCACTGGCGCTGAGCCGTCGAGGCGCCCCCACGCGAAGCTTCTGCGGCCCCGCGGCCGATTTTCGGCGGGAACAGGCGCATCCGGCCATCAGGACAACCAGAGAGCCCGCCAGTAAGTCTCTACGCCGCATGAGTGCTCTCTCGACCGGAACCCAGCAGATGCAACGGGAGCACCTTGCCGGTGATGGTGGTGAACGGCTCGGCGATAACCACATCCAGTCCCTGCGCGTGGCTCCAAGTCCGCGCTGCCAGTGTGCCTCCATAGAACTGGCGGACCGCCTTCAAGAAGCACTCCTTGACCTCCTGGAGAGAAGCAATGCCGAGGCGCGGGCTGACCCGCAAGGTGAGCTGCGTCTGGCCGGCGCCCTCGTGCTCGACCAACTGGTAGTCGCCAGGGGCGCCGCCGAAATGCTCTGGCAGAACCTCCTCCAGAATGCGGACAACGTCAATGCCGACCAGCGTCATCCCTTGCCCGGTCAGCTTGCCGTAGCTGCCGATGTCGCGCACCTGCTGGGTGAAACCGAGGCGCGAGAGCAGGCAATCGCAACGCGCGGGTTCGATGACGCCGCTGTCACCCATCTCGGCGTTGATCAGGATGTTGCCGGCAGACGGCAGCAGGTTGGTGAACAGGAGTGCGTTGACTTCCACCTCCGACAGAGGCGCGGGCCGCCGGTCGCTGATGACCGCCAGGCCATCGTGATACAAGTGCACGCAGTTGCCGGTCTTCATCTGCCGGCAGGCCCGCCCGACCCCGCCGACTTCGGTGATCGGATAGAAGGTATAGACCTCGGCGCCGGCTCTTTCAATCAGCGCGCGCTTGGCGTCGGTGAGCGCCTCGCCAGCCACCATGAACATGGTTCCCTGGATGTCCAGGTCCCTCTCCAGGGCCGCGGCGGCGACCCGGACGGCGGTGCTGGTGTAGCTGTCCACAACGCAAGCGGCGCCCTCCAGGCGGCGCCGGGCGATCCACTCGGCGACCGGAGCGAAGTCGTTCGGCAGAAGATACGTTGGATACGGCGCTTTGGCGCCCAGCAGGTTGCCGAACGCCACCAGGCCTCGGGTCAGGCCGCGGTAGTGGCCCGAGTCGCGCAGACCACCTGCCACGGCAAACCAGCGTTCTATCCGGTAGCCCTGGCGGTGGGCTCGCAGGCAAGGTTCCAAGCCCGAGATGGACGGCAGGATCGGCTTCACTTCTATGTGCGCGCGTCCGGTCAGCCCGAATTCGCGATCGCGGAGCACATCACGGGCCTCCCGATAGAGCCGGTACTCGGTGCTCATGGGGGTCCTGGTCCCGTTGCTGCGGCTGCCGCTGGTGCGAGACTCCATCAAGCCCGCCACCAGCGGATTACGGAAATCGCGGGTGCGCGCCGGGATGTGCCGCCCCGAGCGCACGATGGGCGTCTTGCCCTTGAACTCATCGTGCGTGAGATGGACGCCCTGCCGGTGCAAGGCGGCCAGCGTGGGCTCCAGCCCGTCCTTGGCAACGGCCTGTGCCAGGTCCTCGAAAACGCAGCCGGCCAGCCGGAACATCTCGTAGTAGGGGTGGCGCGGATTCGAGAAGATCACCCGCTGGACGATATCCAGGAAGATGGCTTCGCGATTCTGCAACTGATGCCGGATAACGGCTTCGGGATCCGGCAGAGGCTTGGCGCGCAGGAACTGGTAGATGCCCAACGCCATGCGCCCGTAGTAGATGGCTTCATCCAGCATGGCGATCCAGTGG